>CAUVUZ010000035.1:0-15905 GCA_963555095.1 uncultured Streptococcus sp.
CTTGTCAAAGTTTTCCTAAGTCCAGAAGAGGCTACAGAAGTGCGCTTTGGTCGTTTTATTGAGTTAGACCAAACGGACAAAGAACTGGCTGCCTTTGAGGGAGATACATTGCTAGCTATTCTAGAAAAAAGGGACAATTTCTACAAACCAAGGAAGGTTTTCGGCTAGTCTAACTGGAGTGAAAGTATTAGAATTGTTATCCATAATCTATCCAAAATCAGACTATAAATTTTACAAAAAATGTGATAAAATAGACGTCGGATAAAAAAACGGAGGATAGCATGCAAAATAGACCAATCATTATCGGAGTGACAGGTGGTTCTGGTGGTGGTAAGACCAGTGTTTCAAGAGCCATTTTATCGCACTTCCCTGATGAAAAGATTTCCATGATTGAGCATGATTCATACTACAAGGATCAGTCTCATTTGACCTTTGAAGAGCGTGTCAAAACCAACTACGACCATCCATTTGCCTTTGATACAGACTTGATGATCGAGCAGATTAAGGAATTGTTGGCGGGACGGCCAGTGGACATTCCGACTTATGACTATACAGCGCATACACGGAGTAACAAGACCTATCGTCAGGAGCCTCAGGATGTCTTTATCGTTGAGGGAATATTGGTCTTGGAGGACAAGCGTCTGCGCGATTTGATGGATATCAAGATTTTTGTGGATACAGATGATGATGTGCGTATTATTCGTCGTATCAAGCGTGATATGGAAGAGCGTGGCCGTAGCTTGGATAGCGTGATTGATCAATATCTAGGTGTGGTCAAACCCATGTACCACCAGTTTATCGAGCCGACCAAACGGTATGCGGATATCGTCATTCCTGAGGGAGTCAGCAACACCGTTGCTATCGACCTTTTGACCACCAAAATTTCCAAGATTTTGGAAGAAGCTCGTAACAGCAAATAATGAGATGAGGAGGCATGACCTCCTTTTTCTATTTTTCCTTTAGTTTCAGTAGGAAAAAGGTGATTTTTAAGCATGTTTTTGGTATAATAATACCTATGGAAAAGCAAGAAAATGAATAGTAGGTGGAGATGGAAAAGTATTTATCGGTAACAACTTTGACCAAGTATCTGAAAATGAAATTCGATAAAGACCCTTACTTGGAACGGGTCTATTTAACTGGTCAAGTTTCCAACTTTCGTAAACGACCTACTCACCAATATTTCTCCCTAAAGGATGACCATGCAGTTATTCAAGCGACCATCTGGTCTGGGATTTATCAGAAATTAGGCTTTGACTTAGAAGAGGGAATGAAAATCAATGTGATTGGGCGTGTGCAGGTCTATGAACCCAGTGGGAGCTACTCTATCATCATTGAAAAGGCTGAGCCTGATGGGGTTGGGGCGCTCGCGATTCAGTTTGAACAACTCAAGAAAAAATTGACAGAAGAAGGTCTGTTTCAAGAGAGGTTCAAGCAACCTCTTCCCCAGTTTGCTAAGCGAATTGGTGTGGTGACCAGTCGCAGTGGAGCTGTTATTCGAGATATTATCACGACCGTCAGCAGACGTTTTCCTGGTGTTGATATCCTTCTCTATCCGACAAAGGTGCAAGGTGACGGAGCTGCGGAGGAAATTGCACGAAATATTGCGCGTGCTAATCAACGTGAGGACTTAGATGTCCTCATCATTGGTCGCGGTGGTGGTTCCATCGAGGATCTCTGGGCCTTTAACGAAGAGATCGTGGTACGGGCTATTTTTGAATCCCGTTTGCCCATCATCTCTAGTGTTGGGCATGAGACGGATGTGACCTTGGCGGATTTTGTGGCAGATAGACGGGCTGCAACGCCAACAGCTGCAGCAGAACTAGCAACACCTGTGACCAAGTTGGATCTATTGACGCATTTGCAAAATCAAGAAAAGCGGATGGCGACAGCTGTACAGAATGTCCTGTCAAGAAAAAAAGAAGCTCTGAAAAAATGCAGTCAGTCAGTCATCTTTAGACAGCCAGAGCGCTTGTATGATGGCTATTTGCAACGTTTGGATCAACTGCAACTGCGATTAAAACAAAGTTTGCGAACACGAATTTCTGATAACAAACAAGTAGTACAAGCAAGGACGCACCGACTGGTGCAATTATCACCTATTACCAAAATCCAGCGTTATCAAGATCGTCTAGGTCAGTTGGACAAGCTCCTACGTAGCCAAATGGCGTTGGTTTATGATGCCAAGGTTGCGGAGGTGAAGCGACTTTCAGAAGCTTTGTTGATGTTGGATACCAGTCGAATCGTGGCGCGTGGCTATGCAATTGTCAAAAAAGAAGAGTCAGTAGTAGATTCGGTTGAGAAGTTGAAGAAAAAAGACCAAGTGACGCTTTTGATGCGAGATGGTCAAGTAGAATTAGAGGTTAAAGATGTCAAAACAAAAGAAATTTGAGGAAAATCTAGCAGAACTGGAGTCCATTGTTCAAAGTTTGGAAAATGGTGAAATTGCTCTGGAAGATGCGATTACTGCCTTTCAAAAGGGCATGGTCTTGTCAAAAGAGCTCCAAGCAACGTTGGACAAGGCTGAAAAGACCTTGGTCAAGGTCATGCAAGAAGATGGAACAGAAAGTGATTTTGAATGAAGAAGCAAGAAAAATTAGCTCTTGTTGAGTCGGTTTTGGAAGATTTTTATGGAGATCAGCAGTTTGCTTCTAGTTTGCGAGAGTCTATTCTCTATTCCATTCATGCTGGTGGCAAGCGTATTCGCCCTTTTCTCTTGCTAGAAGTTCTGGAAGCCTTGCAAGTCGCTATTAGACCAGCGCAGGCACAGGTAGCTGCGGCCTTGGAAATGATTCATACAGGGAGCTTGATTCACGATGATCTTCCTGCCATGGATGATGATGATTACCGTCGGGGACGCTTGACCAATCACAAGAAATTTGGCGAAGCGATGGCAATATTGGCTGGAGATGCCTTATTCCTAGATCCCTATGCCTTGATAGCGCAGGCAGATTTGCCAAGTCAGATCAAGGTGGACTTGATTGCCAACTTATCCCTTGCTTCAGGAAGTCTAGGTATGGTGGCAGGGCAGGTTTTGGATATGGAGGGCGAACACCAGCGCTTGTCTTTGGACGCACTCCAGACCATTCATGCCAATAAAACTGGGAAATTACTAGCTTATCCTTTCCAAGCAGCTGCTATTATAGCTGAATTGTCTCCTGAAATACAAGCAAAACTGAAAATTGTTGGTGAATTGATCGGGCTTGCTTTTCAGGTCAGAGATGATGTGCTGGATGTGACAGCTAGTTTTGAGGAAATCGGCAAGACACCACAAAAGGACTTGCAGGCAGAAAAGTCGACCTACCCAGCCTTGTTGGGCTTGGAAGAGGCCATTTCCTTTTGTAACCAAACTTTGGATCAAGCCGAGGCTAAATTAGAAGAAATCGCCCAGCAAGTCAGCTTTGAAACAGAGCCGATTGTGAAAATAGTAGAAAGTTTGAGAATCAATGGCTAAGGAAAGAGTGGATGTATTAGCTTATAAACAGGGTTTGTTTGAAACACGTGAACAAGCCAAGCGTGGTGTCATGGCTGGGATGGTTGTAGCTGTCCTCAATGGAGAACGTTTTGATAAACCAGGAGAGAAAATCTCAGATGACACTGAGCTAAAACTCAAAGGTGAAAAACTCAAGTATGTCAGTCGTGGTGGTCTCAAACTTGAAAAAGCCTTGCAGGTCTTTGATTTGTCAGTGGAAGGAGCGACAACGATTGATATCGGGGCCTCCACTGGAGGATTTACTGATGTCATGTTGCAAAATGGTGCTGAGTTGGTCTTTGCAGTTGATGTTGGTACCAATCAGTTGGCTTGGAAATTGCGTCAAGATCCTCGGGTTGTCAGTATGGAGCAGTTTAATTTCCGCTATGCTGAAAAGACTGATTTTGAGCAGGAACCGAGCTTTGCCAGTATTGATGTGAGTTTCATTTCCCTAAGTCTGATTTTGCCTGCCTTGCATCGTGTTTTGGCTGATCAAGGTCAAGTTGTAGCACTTGTCAAACCTCAGTTTGAGGCAGGCCGTGAGCAGATTGGGAAAAATGGAATCATTCGTGATGCCAAGGTTCATCAACAAGTCCTTGAATCAGTCACTGCTATGGCAGTTGAGCAAGGTTTTTCAGTGATTGGATTAGACTATTCACCAATCCAAGGTGGACATGGAAATATCGAATTTCTGGCATATTTGAAAAAGGAAGAGGGAGCAAGTAACCAAGTTGCCCCTGAAATAGAAAAAGTTGTAGAGAAAGCACATAGAGAATTTAAAGATGAATAAAAAAGAAAGACTTGAAAAAATTAGAAGATTTGTAACAGATTATCAAATCGGAACACAGGAAGAAATCGTTGAGCATTTGAAGGAAGCAGGTATTTCTGCTACTCAAGCGACGGTGTCACGAGATATTAAGGAACTGGGTATTGTAAAAATTCCCTTGAAGAACAATAAATACATCTATGAATTGCCAAAAACAATTGTAAGAAGTTTGCAGTTGGCTGAGAATAACATAGTAGGTTCTGAGCGCATGGGCAATATGATCAATCTGGATGTCATTCCTGGGAATACTGCCTTTGTCAAGAGTCAGCTGATGAATACTTTCTCAGAGAGAATTTTCAACTGTCTGGCAGACGACAACTCAATTTTGATTATCTTGAGAAATGAAGAAGACGCCAAGGAAATGTTTGAACAAGTAAAAAATTGGTAGGTTTATATGTTACTTGAAATTTCGATAAAAAACTTTGCCATTATAGAGGTGATTTCACTCAATTTTGAAAAAGGCATGACAGTCTTAACTGGTGAAACAGGTGCTGGGAAATCGATCATCATTGATGCCATGAACATGATGTTAGGAGCTAGAGCGACTACAGATGTTATTCGTCATGGTGCTCCCAAAGCTGAGATTGAAGGGCTTTTCTCTGTTGAGAATAGCCGTTCTTTACAAGAACTCTTTGAAGAGCAAGGGTTGGAGTTGGGGGATGAAATTATCATCCGTCGTGAAATTCTTCAAAATGGGCGAAGTGTTAGTCGCGTGAATGGCCAGATGGTCAATCTTTCTGTCTTGCGCGCCATTGGGCAACACCTTGTGGATATCCATGGTCAACATGACCAAGAGGAGTTGATGCGTCCTCAACTGCACATCCAGATGTTGGATGAATTTGGTGATGCAGCATTTTTGGAGTTGAAACAAGCCTATCAGACAAGTTTTGACTCCTATCGTAAAATGCGTAAACAAGTTCTTGAAGTCAAGAAAAATCAGCAAGAACACAAGTCTCGCATTGAGATGTTGGAATTTCAAATGGCAGAGATTGAGGCGGTAAACTTGCAAGCTGGGGAAGATATTAGTCTCAACAAAGAACGAGATAAACTCCTCAACCACAAAAATATAGCAGATACCTTGACAAATGCCTACACTATGTTGGACAATGAAGAATTCTCCAGTCTAGCAAATGTCCGTTCAGCCATGAATGACATGGAAAGTGTCGAAGAATACGACCCTGAATACCGTGAAATTTCAAGTTCTCTATCTGAGACCTACTATGTTTTAGAAGACATTACCAAGCGTTTGGAAGATATCATTGATGATTTAGATTTTGATGGCAATCGCCTGATGCAAGTTGAAAATCGCTTAGATTTGCTCAACACGATCACACGCAAGTATGGTGGGACTGTGGATGAGGTTTTGCTTTACTTTGCTAAGATTACGGATGAGTACAATCTCTTGACTGGAAATAACCTTTCTTCCGAAGACATGGAAGCAGAGCTTAAGAAATTGGAAGTCAATCTTGTTGATTTGGCTGGTCAGCTTGCATCTGCTCGTCATGACTTGGCCCAGCAGCTCGAAGCTGAGATTAAGCAAGAATTGAAAGATCTCTATATGGAAAAGGCACAATTTCAAGTTCGCTTTAGTAAGGGCAAATTCAGTCGTGAGGGAAATGAAATGGTCGAATTTTACATTTCGACCAACCCTGGTGAAGACTTTAAACCCTTGGTCAAGGTTGCATCTGGCGGGGAATTGTCTCGTCTCATGCTAGCTATTAAGTCTGCCTTTTCTCGTAAGGAAGGCAAGACTAGTATTGTCTTTGATGAGGTGGATACGGGAGTTTCAGGTCGTGTTGCCCAAGCTATTGCGCAGAAGATTCATAAGATTGGCCAACATGGTCAGGTTTTAGCTATTTCTCATCTACCACAAGTGATTGCCATCGCGGATTATCAATTCTTCATTGAAAAGATTAGCGATGAACACTCAACTGTTTCGACTGTTCGTCTCTTGACTTTAGAAGAACGAGTAGAGGAAGTAGCTAAGATGTTGGCTGGGGAGAATGTAACAGAAGCGGCCCTTACTCAAGCCAGAGAATTATTGCAAACGAGGGAGAAGTAAGATGACAGACTATTATGTAATTGGAGATGTTCACGGAAAGGCAGGTATGCTAGAAGATCTGCTAAAAACTTGGGATGGTCAAACTCAGTTGCTCTTTCTAGGGGATTTGATTGACCGAGGTGAAGATAGTCGCCGTGTTCTAGAAATGGTCAAGGACTTGGTGGACAATCATGGAGCGATCTGTCTATCAGGAAACCACGAGTATATGTTTTTGACTTGGTTGGACAATCCTGAAGAAAGTTATGACCACTATCGTCGAAATGGTGGTGATACAACCATTAACTCTATCCTAGGTCGTCCCTTGGATGCACCTGTGGATGCAGTTGAAGACGCTAAACGCGTCGAAACGGAAGCAGCAGACTTGGTCGAATTTATTCGTCAAATGCCATTTGTGGTAGAGACAGACAAGTATATCTTTGTTCATGCGGGTATTGATTTGACCTTGGATGATTGGCATGAAACAACAGATTATAAGAAAGTCTGGCTCAGAAAACCATTCCACGAAGCTGAAAATCATACTGGAAAAACCATTGTCTTTGGCCATACACCGGTTTATGGTTTGCTCAAGCAAGACCGAGGTACTGCTGAGCTTTGGATTACAGAAGATGGCAAGATTGGCATGGATGGAGGAGCTGTCTATGGTGGTGTCCTTCATGGAATCGTCTTTACAGACCAAGGAATGACAGAACACCACTTTATCGAAAATGATGGTTTTATTGCCGAAGATTAGTACTCCTAGCAGGGTATGGTCTTGTCAAAATGTTAAAAACAATTTATAATTAATAGATACCCTGAAAGGAAGAGCATCATGAACTTAGAAGAATTAAAGAAACGACAGGAGAAGATTCGAAACTTCTCTATTATCGCCCATATTGACCACGGGAAGTCAACGCTGGCAGACCGCATTTTGGAAAAGACGGAGACGGTTTCTAGTCGTGAAATGCAGGCCCAGCTTCTGGATAGTATGGATCTTGAGCGTGAACGTGGAATTACCATTAAACTCAATGCCATCGAACTCAATTACACTGCAAAAGATGGCGAGACCTATATTTTCCACTTGATTGATACACCTGGGCACGTGGACTTTACCTATGAAGTGTCGCGTTCTCTAGCAGCCTGTGAAGGAGCGATTTTGGTGGTCGATGCGGCCCAAGGGATTGAAGCGCAAACTCTTGCCAACGTTTATCTAGCCTTGGACAATGATTTGGAAATCTTGCCCGTCATTAACAAGATTGACCTACCAGCAGCCGATCCTGAGCGCGTTCGTACAGAGATTGAGGATGTCATTGGACTGGATGCCAGTGAAGCTGTCTTAGCTTCTGCCAAAGCTGGTATTGGTATCGAAGAGATTCTTGAGCAAATCGTTGAAAAAGTACCAGCACCAACGGGCGATGTAACGGCGCCACTCAAGGCCTTGATTTTTGACTCTGTCTACGATGCTTACCGTGGGGTTATCCTCCAAGTTCGTGTCATGGATGGGGTAGTCAAACCTGGCGATAAGATTCAGCTCATGAGCAATGGAAAGACCTTTGATGTGACGGAAGTTGGTATTTTCACGCCGAAAGCAGTAGGGCGCGATTTCCTAGCGACAGGTGACGTTGGTTATATTGCTGCTTCTATCAAGACGGTTCAAGACACTCGTGTGGGTGATACAGTGACCCTAGCAAGCAATCCTGCTGCCGACCCATTGGATGGCTATAAGCAGATGAATCCTATGGTCTTTGCGGGTCTTTACCCAATTGAGTCAAACAAGTACAATGACCTTCGTGAAGCCCTTGAAAAATTGCAGCTCAACGATGCGAGTCTTCAATTTGAACCTGAAACATCTCAGGCACTTGGATTTGGTTTTCGTTGTGGTTTCCTTGGACTTCTTCATATGGATGTTATCCAAGAGCGTTTGGAGCGTGAGTTTAACATCGACCTCATCATGACAGCTCCATCCGTTATCTATAAGGTTAACCAAACTGACGGTGAGTCTATGGATGTATCTAACCCATCAGAATTCCCAGACCCAACTAAGATTGCGACCATTGAAGAACCTTATGTCAAGGCTCAGATTATGGTACCACAGGAGTTTGTCGGAGCAGTAATGGAATTAGCTCAGCGCAAACGTGGGGACTTTGTAACCATGGACTATATTGATGATAATCGTGTCAATGTCATCTATCAAATTCCACTTGCCGAAATTGTCTTTGACTTTTTTGATAAACTCAAGTCTTCGACACGTGGTTATGCGAGCTTTGACTACGAATTGTCAGAGTATCGCCCATCTAAGCTAGTGAAAATGGATATCCTTCTCAATGGAGACAAGGTGGACGCCCTTAGCTTTATCGTTCACAAGGACTTTGCCTATGAACGTGGAAAACTCATCGTTGATAAGCTCAAGAAAATCATCCCTCGTCAACAGTTTGAGGTGCCAATTCAAGCAGCTATTGGACACAAGATTGTGGCTCGTACGGATATCAAGGCCCTTCGTAAGAACGTACTTGCCAAGTGTTATGGTGGTGACGTTTCTCGCAAACGCAAACTCCTTGAAAAACAAAAAGCTGGTAAGAAACGCATGAAAGCCATTGGATCAGTAGAAGTCCCACAAGAAGCCTTCCTTAGCGTCTTAAGCATGGATGAAGAATAGAAATAAAAAATAAAACTCTTGAAGATTTTTCAAGAGTTTTTGCTTTAAATGTGAGCTATTAAATCGTAAACTAACAGAATCGATTAGGTTAGAATTTGACAGAAGTCCTTATTTTTCTTATAATGCAGATGGAAAGGTGGTAGGATGAAAAAAATAGTAATTTTAGGTACTGTAGTTACTGTCAGTGCTTTTTTAGCTTCATGCTCCAATAAGTCGCAAACAGCAACCGAAGAAAGTTCGATTGCGGTTGTTAGTTCTTCTAGCAGTCAGGAAACGAGTAGCACTAGTTCTGCTGTTTCTGAAGCGAAAAAGAAAGAGACGCAAATCATCGGTTCGAATGAGTATGGGTTTGTCAAGGTACCCAAATCATGGGTTCGATTCCATGAAGTAGAAGGTGGAAATGATATACAGTATTGTGATGGAACAGATATCAACATTGTTACACTTAATACCTTCAAGGCTGAGCAGTTCAATATCAGCGAAAAAGAATATGCTAAACTGGATGTTGTGACTGTCTCATCTAGTATTTTAACTTCCAAAGAACAAAGCTCTGATTTCAGTAAGGTTTGGGGCTCCAAATCAACCATTGGAGGTTATGAAGCCTATGTTGTCAATGCAATTGCTAAGTCAGGAAAATACTTCGTTACCTGGGTTTTCCGATCAAATGATGGTAAAATCCGCTATGTTTCACTTGAAGGGGATGGGGAATCTTTAAAAACAATCTTACCGATGGTTGAAAGTAGCTGGTCAAATACAAAAGTTGAATAAATGAAAAAAAGAAGATCAACTGGTCTTCTTTTTATGTTTTTTACGAATAGATAGATGAGTAGCAAAAGAAATGGAGTTGTATATGAAGATCACAAACTATGAGATTTACAAAATGAGAAAAGCTGGGCTGACCAATCAACAGATTTTAACTGTCCTTGAATATGACGAGACTGTAGATCAAGAACTTTTGTTAGGAGATATTGCAGAAATCTCTGGTTGCAGAAATCCCGCTGTCTTTATGGAACGCTATTTCCAGATAGATGATACACAGTTGGAGAAAGAGTTCCAACAATTTCCATCCTTCTCGATTCTTGATGACTGTTATCCTTGGGATCTGAGTGAGATTTATGATGCTCCAGCGCTCTTGTTTTATAAAGGAAATCTAGACTTATTGAAATTTCCAAAGGTTGCTGTTGTAGGGAGTCGTTCATGTTCTAGTCAGGGAGCAAAATCGGTTCAGAAAGTCATTCAAGGTTTGGAAAACGAGTTAATTGTGGTCAGTGGTTTAGCCAAAGGGATTGATACGGCTGCTCATATGGCTGCACTCCAGAATGGAGGAAGAACGATTGCCGTCATTGGAACAGGATTGGATGTTTTTTATCCCCGAGCCAATAAACGATTGCAGGAGTACATTGGCAATGACCATCTGGTTCTCAGTGAATATGGACCTGGCGAGCAACCTCTGAAATTTCACTTTCCAGCTCGAAATCGAATCATAGCAGGATTATGTCGAGGAGTCATTGTAGCAGAGGCAAGAATGCGTTCAGGGAGTCTCATTACCTGTGAGCGTGCCATGGAAGAAGGACGCGATGTCTTTGCCATTCCAGGAAACATTTTAGATGGCCATTCAGATGGCTGTCACCATCTGATCCAAGAGGGGGCAAAGCTGATTTCCAGCGGTCAAGATGTGCTGGCTGAGTTTGAATTTTAAGGAAAAATTTTTTCACTTAGATAAACTTTTCTTCTATACTATAGGAGTTAAGTCTTGACAGGTCTTTAAAAATGGTTTACACTTTATAAAGTTTATTACTTTGAAAAGGTGTGATAGTGTGGCTACGGCAACAAAGAAGAAAAAATCAACAGTTATGAAAAATCTAGTCATCGTGGAGTCGCCTGCTAAGGCGAAAACGATTGAGAAATATCTAGGCAGAAATTATAAGGTTTTAGCCAGTGTCGGGCATATCCGTGATTTGAAGAAATCTAGTATGTCTGTTGACATTGAAAATAACTATGAACCACAATATATCAATATACGGGGAAAAGGTCCTCTCATCAATGACTTGAAAAAAGAAGCCAAAAAAGCTAATAAAGTCTTTCTGGCGAGTGACCCGGACCGTGAAGGAGAAGCAATTTCCTGGCATTTGGCTCACATTCTCAACTTGGACGAGAATGATGCCAACCGTGTAGTCTTTAATGAAATCACCAAAGACGCAGTAAAAAATGCCTTTAAAGAACCTCGCAAGATTGACATGGACTTGGTCGACGCCCAACAAGCTCGTCGTGTCTTGGATCGCTTGGTAGGGTATTCGATTTCGCCTATTTTGTGGAAAAAGGTCAAGAAAGGCTTATCAGCAGGACGCGTGCAGTCGGTTGCCCTTAAGCTCATCATTGACCGTGAAAATGAAATCAATGCCTTCCAACCAGAAGAATACTGGACAATTGATGGTGTCTTTAAGAAGGGAACCAAGCAATTTCAGGCTTCATTCTATGGTATGAATGGCAAAAAGATGAAATTGACCACCAATGAAGAAGTCAAAGAAGTCTTGTCTCATTTGACTAGCAAAGATTTCACAGTAGACCAGGTAGATAAGAAAGAGCGCAAACGCAATGCGCCCCTACCTTATACGACTTCAACCATGCAGATGGATGCGGCTAACAAAATCAATTTCCGTACTCGAAAGACTATGATGGTGGCTCAACAACTCTACGAAGGGATCAATATCGGATCAGGCGTGCAAGGTTTGATTACCTATATGCGTACAGACTCGACTCGTATCAGTCCTGTGGCTCAGAATGAAGCGGCAAGCTACATTAACGACCGTTTTGGTAGCAAGTATTCCAAGCATGGTAGCAAGGTCAAGAATGCCTCAGGTGCTCAGGATGCCCACGAAGCCATTCGTCCATCTAGTGTCTTTAACACACCTGAAAGCATCGCTAAGTACTTGGACAAAGACCAGCTTAAGCTCTATACCCTTATCTGGAACCGTTTTGTGGCCAGCCAGATGACAGGTGCTATATTTGATACCATGGCTGTTAAGCTTTCTCAAAATGGGGTTCAGTTTGCAGCGAATGGAAGCCAAGTTAAGTTTGATGGTTATCTTGCTATCTACAATGACTCTGACAAGAACAAAATGTTGCCAGATATGGCTGTTGGAGATGTGGTCAAGCAGGTCAATAGCAAGCCAGAACAACATTTCACCCAACCACCAGCTCGCTATTCGGAAGCGACTCTTATCAAGACCTTGGAAGAAAACGGAGTTGGACGTCCGTCAACCTACGCTCCGACCATTGAAACTATCCAAAAACGTTACTACGTTCGTCTGGCAGCCAAACGTTTTGAACCAACAGAGTTGGGAGAAATTGTCAATAAACTCATCGTTGAATATTTCCCAGATATCGTAAACGTGACCTTCACAGCTGAGATGGAAGGAAAACTGGATGATGTCGAAGTTGGTAAAGAACAGTGGCAACGGGTTATTGACGAATTTTACAAACCATTCTCCAAAGAAGTAGCCAAGGCTGAATCTGAAATGGAAAAAATCCAGATCAAGGATGAGCCAGCTGGATTTGACTGTGAGGTTTGTGGCAGTCCGATGGTGATTAAGCTCGGTCGTTTTGGTAAATTCTATGCTTGTAGCAATTTCCCTGACTGCCGTCACACACAAGCGATTGTCAAAGAGATTGGAGTCGAGTGTCCAAGCTGCCATCAAGGACAAATCATCGAACGCAAAACCAAGCGCAATCGTATCTTCTATGGTTGCAATCGTTACCCAGAATGTGAATTTACTTCCTGGGACAAACCAATTGGACGAGACTGTCCAAAATGCGGACACTTCCTTGTGGAGAAAAAGGTCCGTGGTGGTGGCAAGCAGGTTGTATGTAGTAATGGCGACTACGAAGAGGAAAAGATTAAATAAAATGAAGAGTCCTGAAAATGAATTTCAGGCTCTTTTTACTTGAAGCTTGACAAATTTCCTCATTGTATGCGAAACTAGAGGAAGAGTAATTTATCTAGGAGAAGTTATGCGCATTATTTATTTCTGTATTGGTTTTATTTCTTTGGCTCTAGCTCTTGTAGGTGTTGTCCTGCCACTCTTACCAACAACTCCCTTTCTTTTGCTGTCTATCGCTTGCTTTTCAAAATCCTCTAAGCGTTTTGAAGACTGGCTTTATCATACCAAGCTTTATCAGACCTATGTAGCTGATTTTCGGGAAACCAAGTCTATAGCGCGTGAACGCAAGAAAAAAATCATCGTATCTATCTATATCTTGATGGGAATTTCTATTTATTTTGCCCCTCTTTTACCAGTCAAAATCGGTCTGGGAGCCTTGACTGTCTTTATCACCTACTATCTCTTTAAAGTCATTCCTGATAAGGATTAGTTTTTGAAATTTGATATTTCCTTTGATAAAATTGAAAGCATATTCAAATAATATGATATAATAAATTCAAAGAAAACATCAAGGAGAATCAAATGATTTACGAATTTTGTGCTGAAAATATGACCTTGCTTGAAAAAGCGATGCAGGTTGGAGCTAGTCGAATCGAACTTTGTGATAATCTAGCTGTAGGAGGAACAACGCCAAGTTATGGAGTGACCAAGGCAGCGGTTGAATTGGCAGCTAATTATGATAGCACCATTATGACCATGATTCGTCCACGTGGTGGCGACTTTGTCTATAATGATGTGGAAATTGCGATTATGCTAGAAGACATTCGTTTGACTGCTCAGGCTGGAAGTCAAGGAGTCGTTTTTGGGGCATTGACTGCCGATAAGAAGTTGGATAAGGCTAATCTTGAGAAGCTGATTGCCGCATCTAAAGGAATGGAAATTGTCTTCCACATGGCCTTTGATGAATTAAGCGATGAAGACCAGTTGGAAGCCATTGACTGGCTCAGCCAAGCTGGTGTCACTCGTATCTTGACTCGTGCTGGGGTGTCTGGTGACTCGCTAGAGAAACGTTTCGCTCATTATCACAGAATTTTGGAACATGCAGCTGGTAAAATTGAAATTCTACCAGGTGGGGGGATTGACTTGGATAACCGTCAGACCTTTATCGACCAGCTGGGTGTGACACAATTGCATGGAACTAAGGTTGTCTTTTAAAAAATAGAAAGGAACTGCTAGCTTTTGGTAGCAGTTTTCACTTATGTTTGAAATTTTTAAATCCTATCAATTTAATCAAGAAAAAGCTCGTGCCTATGGTTTTGTAGAGAATGGGGGAGTCTGGAGCTACAGGTGCCAGATTTTGGATGGAGACTTTGTCATGACAGTCTCCATCACAGCAGATAATGTGAGCTTTCAAGTATTTGACCAGGAAACGGGTGACCTCTACCCTCAAGTCCATATGGAAAGTATGCGGGGAAGTTTTGTCGGAAGTGTCCGTGAGGCTTGTTTGGAGATTCTTTACCAGATTAGGAAGGCTTGCTTTGATGTACAGGATTTTATCTGTCCTCAGACTAAGCGTATCATGGCTCAAGTTCAGGAAAAGTATGGTAATCAGTTGGAGTATCTGTGGGAAAAGTCGCCTGATACAGCTGTATTGCGTCATGAAGGAAATCAAAAGTGGTATGCTGTTATGATGAGAATCCCATGGGATAAACTGGAAAAGAGTAGAGAAGGGCTAGTCGAAGCAGTCAATATCAAACACGACCAAGTAGCTGATTTGCTTTCACAAAAGGGAATTTACCCAGCCTTTCATATGAACAAACGCTACTGGATTAGTCTGGCGCTTGATGATAGTTTGCTAGATGAAGAGGTGTTAGAACTCATCGAAAGAAGTTGGAACATGACTGTGAAAAAATAAGGAAATTCGCTTGAATTTTCAAATACTTTCAATTAGCAAAATATTCTTTACTGAAGAAATTTTCAGAAAATAATGGATTTTTTCTTGACAAGTGTTTTTGGCTATGCTAAAATACTAAACAAGATATCAAACGAAGGAGAAAGTCAAACATGAAAACAGCTAAGTTTAATCAATTTGCTTTGTTGTTGAGGTACTCGGGCTAGTGCAAAAGCATTAGTCCTGTTTGGCTTACCAAGCGGGAGTAAATCAACATCTCGCTTGGGTTCCCGAGCGAGATGTTTTTTTAAAACCACATTTGGGAAAGGGGAAATCTTATGCGTAAAGTTGAATTTTTTGATACAAGCCTTCGTGATGGGGAACAAACACCTGGTGTTAACTTCTCAATAAAGGAAAAAGTTTCCATTGCAAGGCAGCTGGAGAAATGGGGAATTTCTGTAATTGAAGCTGGTTTTCCGGCTGCTAGTCCTGATTCATTTATAGCCGTTCAAGAAATTGCTAAAGCCATGAAAAAAACAGCAGTGACAGGATTAGCTCGTTCTGTAAAATCTGATATTGATGCTTGTTATGAGGCACTTAAGGATGCCAAGTATCCACAGATTCATGTCTTTATCGCTACCAGTCCAATTCACCGCAAGTATAAGCTCAATAAGAGCAAGGAAGAGATTTTAGAAGCTATCAAGGAACATGTTTCTTACGCACGTTCTAAGTTTGAAATCGTCGAATTCTCTCCTGAGGATGCTACTAGAACAGAGTTGGATTTCCTCTTACAAGTCGTTCAAACAGCGGTCGATGCAGGTGCATCTTATATCAATATCCCTGACACAGTTGGCTTTACGACTCCAGAAGAGTTTGCACGTATCTTTGATCACTTGACTGAAAATATTAAATCAGATCATAAAGTTGTCTTTGGTGTTCACTGTCACGATGATCTCGGTATGGCAACTGCAAATACTTTGACAGCAATTAAACACGGTGCTGGACGTGTCCAGGGAACTATTAATGGTATCGGTGAACGCGCAGGTAATGTTGCTCTTGAAGAAGTAGCTGTTGCTTTAAAGATTCGTGAGGATTTCTTCCAAGCAACTAGTGATATTGTTTTGGATGAAACAATGAATACGTC
>CAUVUZ010000036.1:0-15316 GCA_963555095.1 uncultured Streptococcus sp.
TAAACTTCGCATGGTGCGTTGGCATGAACATTCATCTGATATCGTGCCGATTTCAGGATCCAAAGCAACTGGTGTAGCCAAGGTGGTGGAACATCTAGGCTTGAAACCAGAGAATGTCATGGTCTTTGGGGATGGTCTCAATGATATGGAACTCTTTGATTATGCTGGAATCACTATTGCCATGGGAGTTTCCCACGAAAAAATCAAAGAAAAAGCAGATTATATTACAAAAACAGTAGAAGAAGATGGCATTTTTGATGCCTTAGAAGGATTTGGTATGGTAGAAAAAGAATTGCATTTCCCACAAGTAGAAATTGAAACAGTAGAAGGTCCTCTAGCGACTATTAAGACGAATCATGGAGACTTGCGTATCAAGCTCTTCCCTGAACATGCTCCCAAAACAGTAGCTAACTTTGTTGCTCTTTCAAAAGATGGTTACTATGATGGTGTGATTTTCCACCGTATTATCAAGGATTTTATGATCCAAGGTGGAGACCCAACTGGAACTGGTATGGGCGGAGAGTCAATTTATGGGGAAGCTTTTGAAGATGAATTTTCAGAAGAACTCTACAATATCCGCGGGGCCCTTTCTATGGCCAATGCTGGTCCAAATACCAATGGTAGCCAGTTCTTTATCGTTCAAAACCAACATTTGCCATACTCTAAGAAAGAGATTGCGCGTGGTGGTTGGCCAGAGCCAATCGCTGAGATTTATGCCGAGCAAGGTGGAACTCCTCACCTTGACCGTCGCCATACTGTTTTTGGGCAATTGGTAGATGAAGAATCGTTTGCAGTCTTGGATGCCATTGCAGCTGTTGAGACAGGCGCTATGGACAAACCAGTTGAAGATGTAGTAATTGAAACGATTGAAATTGAGGACTAAGATGAAAATCGGTGATAAGCTAAATGGGCGTATTACAGGAATCCAGCCCTATGGTGCCTTTGTTGAGTTAGAGACAGGGGTGATTGGGTTGATTCACATCTCGGAGATTCGAACGGGATTTATCGAAAATATCTATGAAGTTTTGAAAATTGGTGAAGAAGTACAAGTTCAGGTTGTTGATTTAGACGAATTTTCAGGTAAAGCCAGTCTATCTATTCGCACTCTGGAGGAAGAAAAACACCAGCTACCAAGACGGAGACGTTTTTCAAATGATCGTATCAAGCACGGTTTTGCACCACTTGGTAGAATGATGCCTGTTTGGACGCGTGAAGCCCTTAACAATTTGAAAGAGAAAAACTAGTCTATTAGATTTCGTATTTTTAAAATCAATATATGGAAGAACAATTATTAAAACCAGGAGAGCGCATCAACCAGCTCTTTTCGACAGATATTAAGATCATTCAAAATAGAGAGGTGTTTAGCTATTCGGTGGATAGTGTTCTCTTATCACGCTTTCCTCGCTTCCCTAAACGGGGTTTAATTGTGGACTTTTGTGCAGGAAATGGGGCAGTAGGGCTTTTTGCCAGCACTCGTACTCAGGCGCAGATATTATCTGTAGAGATTCAGGAGCGCTTGGCAGATATGGCAGAGCGTTCGGTTCAGTTGAATGGCTTGGAAGAGCAGATGCAGGTCATCTGTGATGATTTGAAAAATATGCCTGCCCACATTCAGGGAAGTAAGGTAGATATGATTTTGTGTAATCCGCCTTATTTCAAGGTGGATCCGCATTCCAATCTCAACGAGAGTGAACACTATCTTCTGGCCAGACACGAAATTGCGACTAACCTGGAAGAAATTTGCCGAAGTGCTCAGAGTATTCTCAAGTCTAATGGGCGTTTGGCCATGGTCCATCGTCCAGATCGGCTCTTGGATATCTTGGACATGTTGCAACGCCATAATTTAGCTCCTAAGCGCCTGCAATTTGTCTATCCTAAACGTGAGAAGGAGGCCAATATGCTCTTAATTGAGGCTATCAAGGATGGATCGACCAGCGGCTTCAAGATCCTACCACCACTTATTGTTCACAATGATGATGGTTCTTATACGCCAGAAATTCAAGAGATTTACTATGGATCATAAGGCCTACATGTATGTGGTTGAGTGCCGTGACGGTTCTTACTATACGGGCTATACAACGGGTGTGAAAAAACGCCTTGCCGTTCATAATAGTGGTAAGGGAGCCAAGTATACCCGAGCTCGCTTACCAGTCAAACTCATCTATGTAGAGGGTTTTGCTAGCAAGGAAGAAGCCATGTCTGCGGAGGCTCTCCTCAAACGCAAGAAACGTCCACAGAAAGAACGATTTTTATCTGAAAATCAAGAGAAAAATCTAGTCAATCATATTGATATCTAATGAGGAGTCCTTTGACTCCTCTTACTTTTGTCAAAAAAGGAAAAAAGTGCTACAATAAGATGAATAAATTTAAAGAGGTATTATCATGTCTAAGATTCTAGTATTTGGTCACCAAAATCCAGACTCAGATGCCATCGGGTCATCTGTAGCCTTTGCCTATCTTGCAAAAGAGGCTTATGGATTGGATACAGAAGCAGTTGCTCTCGGTACTCCAAATGAAGAAACAGCCTTTGTTTTGAACTATTTTGGTGTAGAAGCACCACGCGTCATCACATCTGCCAAAGCAGAAGGTGCAGAGCAAGTCATCTTGACTGACCACAATGAATTCCAACAATCAGTGTCAGATATTGCTGAAGTAGAAGTTTACGGTGTTGTAGACCACCACCGTGTGGCTAACTTTGAAACTGCCAGCCCACTTTACATGCGCTTGGAACCAGTTGGATCAGCGTCTTCCATCGTTTACCGCATGTTCAAAGAACATGGTGTAGCAGTTCCTAAAGAAATCGCAGGATTGATGCTTTCAGGTTTGATTTCAGATACCCTTCTTTTGAAATCACCAACAACTCACCCATCTGATAAAGTCATTGCTCCTGAATTGGCAGAATTAGCAGGTGTAAACTTGGAAGAGTACGGTCTTGCAATGCTGAAAGCTGGTACAAACTTGGCAAGTAAATCTGCTGAAGAATTGATTGACATCGATGCTAAGACTTTTGAACTCAACGGAAATAAAGTTCGTGTTGCTCAAGTCAATACAGTTGATATCGCTGAAGTTTTGGAACGTCAAGCAGAAATCGAAGCAGCAATGCAAGCAGCTAATGCAGCAAACGGCTATTCTGACTTTGTCTTGATGATTACAGACATCGTGAACTCAAACTCAGAAATTTTGGCACTTGGATCAAATATGGACAAGGTGGAAGCAGCCTTTAACTTCAAACTTGAAAACAACCACGCTTTCCTTCCAGGTGCTGTTTCACGTAAGAAACAAGTGGTGCCTCAGTTGACTGAGAGCTTTAATGGCTAATAGCCTGAGTGATAATTGAAACGTGGAAACACTTGTTTCCATATAACTAAAGGGGTTTCGGCTCCTTTTTTTCTAGGAGAGAAAGATGTTAGAAAATGGCGATTTGATTTTTGTGAAGGACCTTTCAGATATGGGACAGGCCATCCAGGCTTCTACTGGGAACTATAGTCATGTAGCTATCTTTTTGGACGGTTTGATCTACCATGCTAGTGGGAAAGCAGGGGTCATCTGTCAAGAACCAGCTGAATTTTTTGAACCGACTCATCTCTACGACCTTTATGTCTATCCAGAGCTGGAAGCTGACTTGGTGAAGGAGAAGGCTTGCCAGCATCTAGGAGCTCCTTATAATAGCTCGTTTTATCCAGATGGATCTGGCTTTTACTGCTCCCAGTACATCGCTGAAATCCTACCGATTTTTGAGAGCGTACCGATGAAATTTGGTGATGGGGAGCAGGTGATTAGTGATTTTTGGAGGGAATATTACAGGAAACTCGAACTTCCTGTGCCTCTGAATCAACCAGGGACGAATCCTAGTCAACTAGCAGCATCCCCTCTTTTAGAATGTAAAGAAAGGAATCTTCATGATTCAGATTTTTAATCCATCTCGTTTGACTCGACAGCCATTTTTTGGAGAATTGATCCGCTATCTGGACCAGCATGATGATGTGATTCTACGGGAAATCAAGGCTCAATTTCCAGATGTGGCAGTTGATAAACTCATGGAAGAATATATAAAGGCAGGCTTGATTCTAAGGGAAAACAAACGCTATTCCCTCAATCTCCCTTTTCTAGAATCGATAGACAGTCTGGCCCTTGACCAAGAGATTTTTATCAGAGAGGACAGTCCAGTCTATCATGCTTTGTTAGAGCAGACTTTTGAGACAGAATTGCGCAATCAAACCAATGCTGCTATCTTAGTTGAAAATACTGACTTTGCGCGGACAAAAATGACCCTATCTAATTATTTCTACAAGATCAAGAATCAATATCCTTTGACACAAAAACAGCAGGAACTCTATGATATTTTAGGAGATGTCAATCCTGAGTACGCCCTCAAGTATATGACGACCTTTTTACTGAAGTTTCTCAAAAAAGACCAACTGATACAGAAACGCCGTGATATCTTCGTTGAGAGTCTAGTCGTCTTGGGCTATATTGTTCAAAATGAAGAAGGGAAGTATGAGTTGGCTGTTGATTTTGACAAGGAACGGTTGACTTTCTATTTACCTTAATTGCTTGCTTTTGAGCAGATTGTTTGACTTTACTAAAGAATAAGCATAAACTGAATGTAAGCGATAACCATTATCGTATTAAATCAAAAGGAGACAGAGCTATGTCACTTGAAAATAAATTGGATCAAGCAACTGGTGCTATCAAAGAAGGATTTGGTAAAGTTACTGGCGATAGCAAAACGAAAACAGAAGGCACTGTAGAAAAAACAGTTGCGAAAGCAAAAGAAGTTGTAGAAGATGCTAAAGGTGCTGTTGAAGGAGCCGTTGAAGGGCTTAAAAATTCATTTAAGAAAGAAGACTAAAAAAACCAAGGGAAAGCTTCCCTTGATTTTTTGATTTTATAGATAACGTTCTGCGATGGCTGCGTCTCCAGGATAGTCTTCTTTCTTTCCTTGGACAATCTGGTAGCAATCAGCTCCCTTACCTGCAATAATCACGGCATCGAGTTCTTGGTCTGTGATGGCCATTGCCGTCTTGATGGCTTGTTCACGATCGGCAATCTTTTCAACAGGATGACTGATATAGCTGCTGATTTCTTCAGCAATGGCCATTGGATCTTCATAGTTGGGGTCATCAGCTGTGAGAAAGACTTGAATCTCAGGGTGTTGATTGAGGAGGAGGCCAAAGTCTTTGCGACGACTTTCACCCTTGTTTCCAGTCGAACCGAGAACCAGAGCAATTTTTCCAGTTTGATGAGTTTCAACCACATTGATGAGTTTTTTCAGACTGTCGCCATTGTGAGCATAGTCGATGAAGACCTTGGCACCATTTTTCTGTGTGAGGACTTCCATACGTCCTGGGACGCGGGTTGCAGCGATTCCTTTTTTGATATCCTCCAGACTGGCACCTAGACGAAGGCAGGCAAGTCCTGCAGCAACTGCATTTTCTTGATTGAAGTGACCGATGAGTTGGATATCATAATCACCAGCGAGTTTACCTGTAGCTGAAAAGCTAAAGGCT
This sequence comes from uncultured Streptococcus sp., assembly GCA_963555095.1. Classification (GTDB taxonomy): domain Bacteria; phylum Bacillota; class Bacilli; order Lactobacillales; family Streptococcaceae; genus Streptococcus. The sequence goes on from CAUVUZ010000036.1 coordinate 5,511, forward strand.
TTGGAATTTTCAATTTGGTTGCTAGAATGAGTGCCATAGAAGTCATGTTCTTGATGTTCCACTTGTTCCTTCAGCACAGAGAAGTGGTCCATGTCGCTGTTAATGACAACCGCTCGACTATTTTTCATCAAGAGACGTTTGTGGTAGAAGTAATCTTCAAAACTAGGATGTTCAATTGGTCCGATATGATCAGGGCTGATATTGAGGAATACTCCTACATCAAAAGTCAGACCATAGACGCGTTTGACCAGATAGGCTTGACTGGAGACTTCCATGATGAGATGGGTTCTACCATTCTTAACAGCTTGAGCCATCATATCAAAGAGATCAATGCTCTCAGGAGTTGTGAGGGCAGATTTAAAGAAGGTCTTACCATCTAAGGTTGTATTCATGGTAGACAGCATAGCTGGGCGATGGTGTTGAGCTAAGATGTTATAGGCAAAATAGGCCGCTGTTGTCTTACCCTTGGTTCCAGTGAAGGCGATAATTTCGAGTTTCTCTTGTGGATTACCATAAAACTCCATAGCAATCAAACTCATGGCTTTCTTAATATCGCTCACGACAATAACAGGAATACCGACTTCGTAGTCCTTTTCAGCTACATACCATCCGAGACCTTGTGTAATAGCAGAGGTAAGGAATTCTTTTTTAAAGGCAGCGCCTTTTGCAAAAAAAAGAGTGCCTTCTTTTACTTTTCGGCTATCGTAACTGATGCTGTCAAAAACAACTTCGCTGTAGTTGTAGTGGTAATGACCTTGGTCAATAATCTCGCGGAAGAGATCATCTTTTTTTAAAATATCTAATACGGTTTCAATCTTTATCATACTTTCTATTGTAAACCGAAAGTCGTAAATTTACAAGTAACAAGGAAAAGTTTATAATGGAAGATGAGGAAAATTTCCTAGTTATCAAAATTGAATGAGGAAGCTATGTCTAACGAAAACAATCACCAGCAAGCCCAGATGTTGCGAGGAACTGCTTGGCTAACAGCTAGTAACTTTATTAGTCGCCTCCTTGGTGCTATCTACATTATTCCCTGGTATATCTGGATGGGAACTTATGCCGCCAAGGCAAATGGTCTCTTTACCATGGGCTACAATATTTACGCCTGGTTCTTGCTGATTTCGACAGCGGGTATCCCGGTTGCGGTCGCCAAACAAGTGGCTAAGTACAATACCATGCGGGAAGAAGAGCACAGCTTTGCCTTGATTCGGAGTTTCCTAAGCTTTATGACAGGCTTGGGACTAGTCTTTGCCTTGGTCTTGTATCTCTTTTCTCCTTGGTTAGCAGACTTGTCGGGCGTGGGAAAAGACCTGATTCCTATCATGCAGAGTTTGGCTTGGGCGGTCTTGATTTTCCCGTCTATGAGTGTCATCCGTGGCTTTTTCCAAGGGATGAATAACCTGAAACCCTATGCTATGAGTCAAATCGCTGAGCAGGTGATCCGTGTTATCTGGATGTTGCTGGCTACTTTCATCATCATGAAAATCGGATCAGGGGATTACTTATCAGCGGTTACTCAGTCTACCTTTGCAGCCTTTGTGGGGATGGTGGCAAGTTTTGCAGTTTTGATTTATTTTCTTTCTAAGGAGGGACTGCTCCAAAAGGTATTTGAAACACGAGATAAGATCAATAGTAAGCGACTTTTAGTCGATACCATCAAGGAAGCCATTCCCTTTATCCTGACAGGATCAGCTATCCAGCTCTTCCAAATTTTGGACCAGATGACCTTTATCAATAGCATGACCTGGTTTACTAACTATAGCAATGAAGACTTGGTTGTTATGTTTTCTTATTTCTCTGCCAATCCCAATAAAATCACCATGATTTTGATTTCTGTCGGTGTCTCGATTGGAAGTGTTGGTTTGCCACTTTTGACGGAAAATTATGTTAAAGGTGATTTGAGAGCTGCTGCTCGTCTAGTTCAAGATAGTATGACCATGCTCTTTATGTTTCTCTTACCAGCAACGGTTGGAGTCGTCATGGTGGGTGAGCCTCTCTATACAGTCTTTTATGGCAATCCAGATAGTCTGGCCATGGGCTTGTTTGTCTTTGCGGTTTTGCAGTCTACTATTTTAGGCTTGTATATGGTTTTGTCTCCTATGCTTCAGGCTATGTTTCGCAATCGCAAGGCAGTTCTTTACTTTGTCTATGGATCAATTGCTAAGCTAGTCTTGCAATTGCCAACCATTGCTATTTTCCACAGCTACGGTCCCTTGATCTCAACGACCATCGGTCTCATCATTCCAAATGTTCTGATGTACCGAGATATTTGTCAGGTGACGGGTGCACGTCGTAAGATTATCTTAAAACGGACAATTTTGATTATGATTTTGACCATGGTCATGTTTATTTTGGTTGGTTTCCTACAGTGGATTTTAGGATTTTTCTTCCAACCAACGGGACGCTTCTGGAGTTTCCTTTATGTAGCCCTCATCGGAGGCCTCGGGGGAGGACTCTATGGTTTGATGAGTCTTGCTACCCATCTATTAGATAAGATTATTGGGCAACCTCAAGCAGATCGCTTGCGAGCAAAATTTAAACGATTTTAGTAACATAGATTTACAACTAAAAGAAATGATGGCTCTTTGTTAAGTGTTTGGGTTAGCTGACACTTAAATTTCTATAAAATAAAATCCCTAGAATCAATTGTTCTAGGGATTTATTGGGATGTGAGCATCATCAACTCTATAATCATAGCGATATACATGACTAAAGTTAGGAGAAAACCGGCTCTCCAGAAGAATTTGATAAATTTAGGGTAATAAAAACTTCGTTTTTTGACGAGGAAAAAGACTACAAGGAGGATGGCTAGGAGAGAAAGTGCAACACCAAGTCGCGGTAGAAAGTTGTGGGTAAAGGCTTTAGCAGTGATAAGGTAATACTCAAATACCAAAAGTGGAAAAGCTACATCCGCAAAGTTCAGTCCTAGTTTTTTCAGTTTAAAAAGTTTTGTTACAATGATGGAGACCACGAGGGTTAATACTAACAATAAAGTAGCTGCTATTTTCATTAAAATCATACCCATATTGTATCATAAAAAAACGCTAAAGGAAATGAGAAACAAGGGAATTTGTTGGAAAGTCAGGCTTTTGAGATTGTGGGTGTTTTTTGTTATAATGAAAGTTATGAAATCTTATAATACCTTGAATGATTATTATCGAAAACTTTTTGGAGAAAAGACTTTCAAAGTTCCTATCGATGCGGGATTTGACTGTCCAAATCGGGATGGAACTGTAGCCCATGGGGGCTGTACTTTTTGTACGGTTTCTGGTTCTGGAGATGCCATCGTGGCACCGGATGCCCCTATCCGTGAGCAATTTTATAAGGAAATTGACTTTATGCACCGCAAATGGCCAGATGTTAAAAAGTATCTGGTTTATTTTCAAAACTTTACCAACACCCATGAAAAGGTAGAGGTGATTCGGGAACGTTACGAGCAGGCTATCAATGAGCCAGGTGTAGTAGGAATCAATATCGGAACGCGTCCAGACTGTTTACCAGACGAAACCATCGAATATTTGGCTGAGTTATCGGAACGCATGCATGTGACGGTAGAATTGGGCTTACAGACCACCTTTGAAGCAACATCTGACTTGATTAACCGTGCCCATTCTTATGAATTGTATGTGGAAACAGTAAAACGCTTGAGGAAATATCCCAAGATTGAGATTGTTTCCCATTTGATCAATGGTTTGCCCGGTGAGACTCATGAGATGATGATTGAAAATGTCCGTCGCTGTGTCACAGATAATGATATTCAGGGTATTAAGCTGCACTTGCTTCACCTCATGACTAATACACGGATGCAGCGGGATTACCACGAAGGACGCTTGCAACTGATGAGTCAGGATGAGTATGTCAAGGTCATTTGTGACCAACTGGAAATTATTCCCAAGCATATCGTCATCCACCGAATCACGGGAGATGCGCCTAGAGATATGCTGATTGGTCCCATGTGGAGCCTCAATAAATGGGAAGTGCTAAATGCTATTGAAACTGAGATGCGCCGTCGTGGAAGTGTGCAAGGATGCAAGGCTGTAAAACAGGAGTTTAAAAATGAAAAGACCACTTGAGATGGCACATGATTTTTTGGCGGAAGTTGTGACAAAAGAGGATATCGTAGTGGATGCGACCATGGGCAATGGGCATGATACCCTTTTTCTAGCCAAGCTAGCCAAGCAAGTCTATGCCTTTGATATCCAGGAGCAGGCTTTGGAGAAAACCCAAGAGCGTTTAAATGAGGCAGGTTTAGAGAATGTTCAGTTGATTTTGCAAGGCCATGAGACACTTGATCAATTTGTGACAGAAGCTAAGGCAGGGATTTTTAATCTGGGTTATCTACCTTCTGCTGACAAATCCGTTATCACCCGACCTCATACTACCATTGAAGCACTTGAAAAGCTTTGTCATTTGCTTGTTAAGGGTGGAAGGATTGCCATTATGATCTACTATGGTCATAAGGGAGGAGACATTGAAAGGGATGCTGTTTTGGACTTTGTTAGCCAGTTGAACCAAAAAGAGTATACTGCTGCCATTTATCGGACCCTCAACCAAGTCAACAATCCCCCGTTTTTAGTTATGATTGAGAAATTAGAAAGATATAGACATGGATAAACAATACCTACGTGAGAAATTAGAGGCTATGCGCCAAAATTTTGTCGAGTCAACGCAGCATGAGCGAGCGGTTGGAGTACTTGACGAAGCACATATGAGCAAAAAGATGCTTAAAATCAAGAAAAAATTAGTGGCTCTTGAAATGGAACGGTGCCAGAAAAAAATTGAGCATAAAGACTGCTCAAAGATTGATCAGAAAATTCAAGAGCAAAAGGAGATTTTTGATTCTTGTTGTAAAAAAGATTAAGGAGGAATGGTGTGGAATTACTCATTTACTTGATTCTATTTTTATTTGTCTTAATCATTTCAACTACAACCAATAAACTACTACCTTTTTTGCCCCTTCCTCTTGTGCAAATCCTTTTGGGGATTGGGATTGGCTTATTTGTCCCCAATACGGACTTTCATCTCAATACAGAGCTGTTTCTGGCCATGGTTATTGGTCCCTTACTTTTTCGGGAGGCAGAAGAAGCGGACATTACATCCATTTTGAAGCACTGGCGGATTGTCGTCTTCCTGATTTTTCCTGTGATTTTTATCTCGACCTTAAGCTTAGGGGGCATGGCTCACTTCCTTTGGCTTACTCTTCCTTTGGCGGCCTGTTTAGCAGTTGGAGCGGCACTTGGGCCAACCGATTTGGTAGCCTTTGCTTCTCTGTCTGAGCGTTTTAGTTTCCCAAAACGGGTATCCAATATCCTAAAAGGGGAAGGACTCTTAAATGACGCTTCTGGCCTGGTTGCCTTTCAGATGGCTCTTGCTGCTTGGACAACAGGAACTTTTTCTCTCAGCCAAGCAGGAACTTCCCTAGCAATTTCTATCCTTGGTGGTTTTGTAGTCGGTTTTGTGACAGCTATGGTCAATCGTTTCTTGCATACATTTTTACTGAGTGTGCGAGCGATAGATATAGCCAGTGAACTCTTGCTAGAGTTAAGTTTGCCTCTTATGACTTTCTTTATTGCCGAAGAAATCCATGTTTCAGGGATTATCGCAGTTGTAGTTGCAGGGATTTTGAAGGCTAGTCGTTTCAAAAAAATTACGCTTCTCGAGGCTCAGGTGGACACCGTGACAGAGACCGTCTGGCACACCGTGACCTTTATGCTAAACGGATCTGTCTTTGTTATCTTGGGAATGGAATTAGAGTTGATTGCGGAGCCGATTCTGTCTAATTCTCTCTACAATCCCTTTCTTTTACTGCTTTCAGTTGTGGTACTGACCTTCATGCTCTTTGCGATCCGTTTTGTCATGATTGCTGGTTTTTACTTTGTGAGAACACATCGACTCAAGAAAAAAATCCATAAGTACATGAAAGATATGCTTCTTTTGACCTTCTCTGGTGTCAAAGGGACAGTATCTATCGCGACGATTCTCCTCATACCAAGTCATTTGGAGCAGGAATATCCTCTGTTGCTCTTCCTAGTAGCAGGCGTTACACTATTGAGCTTTTTAACAGGTTTACTGGTTCTCCCCTACTTATCTGAGGAACAAGAGGAAAGTAAGGATCATTTGATGCATATAGCGATTTTGAATGATGTAGCGGCAGAATTAGAAAAAGAACTGAATCATCACAAGAACAAACTCCCTCTTTATGCAGCTATTGATAACTATCATGGTCGGATTGAAAACCTCATCCTTAGTCTGGAAAATAAGGGAGTCCAAGAGGACTGGGAGTCCCTCAAACTTCTTATCTTGAGCATTGAGAGTGATGGCTTGGAGCAAGCCTACGAGGAAAATAGAATCAGTGAGCGTGGCTATCGAGTTTACCAACGTTACCTAAAAAACATGGAGCAGAGTATCAATCGTAATTTCGCTTCTAGAGTTACGTATTACTTCTTAGTTTCTTTACGGATACTGCGCTTTCTACTCCATGAAATGTTTACATTTGGTAAGACTTTTCGTAGTTGGATGAATGAAGAATCTCGAAAACTGTTAGCAGTTGACTATGATCAGATTTCAGAGTTGTATTTGGAAAATACAGAGCTGATTATCGAGAGTTTGGAAAACCTCAAAGGGGTTTACAAGAGTTCTCTGATTAGCTTTATGCAAGAGTCTCGTCTACGCGAGACGGCCATTATCGGTAGTGGTGCCTTTGTCGAACGTGTTATCAATCGTATTAAACCAAACAATATCGATGAAATGCTAAGAGGTTACTATCTAGAACGTAAGTTAATCTTTGAATACGAAGAGAAGAAATTGATTACGACCAAGTATGCCAAAAAATTACGACAAAATGTGAATAACTTAGAAAATTATTCTCTGAAAGAGGCCGCAAATACTTTACCTTATGATATGGTAGATTTAATCAGAAGAACTTAGATGATGAAGAAAATGACGGAGGATGGAACATGAAAAAGTGGTGGAAAGAGCTATTGGATAAGCCCTTATTGAAAGCTTTTTTGCATTATTATCAAGCATCTGATAGCGAACTGACCAGTGTTGCGGTTGCCTACTATTGGTTGGTTTCAATCTTCCCTTTGCTAATGATAATGGTCAATATTTTGCCTTATTTTCAGATTCCGGTCTCAAATTTCTTACTGACAATCAAGGAATTTTTGCCTGATACAGTCTATGATGTGGTCGCCAAGATTGTCCGAGAAGTTCTGACTCAACCATCAACAGGCTTGTTGAGCTTTGCAGTTTTGTCAGCCCTATGGACCTTTTCGAAATCAATGGATTTCCTCCAAAAAGCCTTTAACAAAGCCTATGGAGTGACCAAGAGTCGAGGAATTATCTCTCATCAGTTGATGAGTTTACTTGTTAGCTTCGGCTTGCAGATTCTTTTTGCCCTAGCCTTGTTTTTGAGTATGTTTGGTCGTATGTTGCTCAACCTCCTCAAAACTTACTGGCAATCAGATGGTCCACTATTCTCCTACCTGCAAGATTTTACAGGCCCTCTGGTCTATGCCATGATCTTTGCCATTCTGGTTATGATTTATTACTTCCTTCCAAAAGTAAAAGCACCTCGAATCCGTTATGTTTTACCAGGCAGTGTCTTTGTCTTGTTGACGCTTATCTTTTTATTGAATATCTTTTCTGCTTATTTTAATAACTATGTCAATCACCTAGTGGACGTTCGCTTTTTCAGTTCCATTATTGTGGTAGTCATGATGTTCTGGTTTATTCTCATTGCAAAGATTTTGATTATCGGAGCAGTTATCAATGCCAGTGTGCAGAGCTTGAAAGATCCAAAGTTTCGTGATAACACATTCTTTTTAAAAAATAAAGAATAAAAAAAGACACTTTGTTTTCAAAGTGTCTTTTTGTTGCATTTGCAACAAAAATGTGCTATTCTATCATCATAGATGCGAGAGGAGGAAACATGTCGTTATTACGCGAAATCGGAGTTATAGCTCGTGCCCTAGATTCTATTGCTAATATTGAGTTTCGTGATATTGAACTAGCTCGTGGGCAATATCTTTATTTAGTACGAATCAAGGAGAATCCAGGAATCATTCAAGAAGCCTTGTCGGATTTACTGAAGGTTGACCGTTCGACAGTTGCTCGTTCAGTAAAAAAACTGGAAGAAAAGGGGTTAATAAAACAAGGAATGACCAGTACAAATCGAAAAAATAAAGAGTGGTTTGTCACTGAAAAAGGAGAGGCACTTTATCCTTTTATCCTTGCTGAACATCACTATTCAGAGAATTCTGCCCTAAAAGGATTTTCTAGGGAAGAGGCCAGGGAACTGGAGAGCCTACTAATTCGGGTTAGAAAAAATATTACAAGTGATTGGGATATGGTCAAAAAAGGCCAGAAAAGAAATTATTTATAATAAGAGGTGAAAGATGAAAGTTATCGTTGAAAATGAATTTTGGAGCTTGTTTCCAGAAGCACAGATTAGCGTTTTAGTAGTAAAGGGATTAGATAATACAGTTGATGAAAGCAAGGATCCCTATTTCAAAACCTTGCTAGATAAGGGAGCTAAACGAGCTGAGGATTTCATTTCGGATGAGAATTTTACTCAGAATGATGTCATTCAAGAATGGCGTCAGGCTTTCAGCAAGTTCAAAACGAAAAAGGGAGCACGCTCCTCTATAGAAGCTCTGCTTAAAAGGGTCAGTCAGGGGAGAGAGTTTAATCCCATCAATCCCTTGGTAGACATCTATAATAGTGTCTCTCTATCTTATGCTGTTCCCTGTGGTGGCGAAGATGTGAACAAGATTGTAGGCAATCTTCATCTTGGTCAGGCCAAGGGAGGAGAACCTTTCTTTCCACTAGGAGCTGAAAACGATGCTCCTGCACTTCCAGAAGAGCTGATCTATTATGACGATGAGGGAGCGGTTTGTCGCTGTCTCAACTGGAGAGAGGCACAGAGAACCATGTTGACAGAAGAGACAAAAGATGCTGTCTTAGTAATTGAAGCGATTAATGCAGAACAGGCAACACGTGCTCGGGCTGCCATGGAAGAATTACAGGACTTGGTAAAGGACTACTTTGGTGTTCAAGGCAAACTGGTTCATCTAACTTCTGAGTCCCCAGAAATTACACTTTAAACAGAAATAGCCCTGTCATCTCTTAGGAATAAAATTTCCTAAAGAAATGACGGAGCTATTTTTAATAGATAAACATGGCATCACCAAAACTAAAGAAACGGTAGCGTTCTTGAATAGCGTGCTGGTAAGCATCTAGGACTAAGTCACGGCCTGCAAAGGCAGAAACTAGCATGACGAGGGTTGATTTTGGCAGATGGAAGTTGGTTGAGAAGGCATCCACGACCTTCCATTCGTAACCTGGCTTGATAAAGATATTGGTCCAGCCAGAATCTGCTTGGATTTGCCCATCAAACTTGGAACCGATGGTTTCCAGTGTGCGGATAGAAGTGGTTCCAACAGCGATAACGCGTCTACCATTTTCCTTGACTGAGCGAAGGGTGGCAGCTGCTTCATCAGAAAGTTGGTAGAACTCTGAGTGCATTTCGTGTTCGTCCAGATTGTCAACAGAAACGGGTCTAAAGGTTCCTAAACCAACGTGGAGGGTCAAATAAACCAAATGAACACCCTTGGCTTGGATTTCTGCTAGCAGTTCTTTGGTGAAGTGGAGGCCAGCAGTCGGTGCAGCAGCAGAGCCACTTTCCTTAGCGTAGACCGTTTGATAGCGTTCACGATCATCCAGTTTTTCGTGGATATAGGGCGGCAGTGGCATTTCACCTAGACTTTCCAAAACTTCTAGGAAAATTCCTTGGTATTCAAAGC
>CAUVUZ010000037.1:0-14603 GCA_963555095.1 uncultured Streptococcus sp.
CCTCCTGTTCTACCACCATGCGATTGTAGATGGCAAAAGGATTGGCACTTAAGTCCTGCTTGAGTTGGACTGTGTAGTTGACCTGATAGGTATCCCCCTGTCGCAAATGATGGTGAATCTGGGCAATCGCCTTTTCATAGTCCTCGGAAGACGTCACTTCCTGCCAATCATAAGGCAAATCAACTTCATCATAAGTCAGAGGAATAGGGGATGTTTCCACCCTATCGTGAACGGTAAAATATAGCAGATACTCTGCCAGTAAAGGAGCTTTATGAACTGCTAATTTCTCCTCAAATGCAGGTGCAGCCTCGTAACTGACATAGCCCACCACATAATAACCTTGCTCTTGGTAGCTTTCCACTTGTGCCAGCAAGTCCGCCACTTCTGCTAAGTCTCTCGTTTTTAACTCTTTAATCGGCTGGGTAAAAGTGTATCTCTCCCCCAAAGCCCTAAAATCAATCACTGTTTTTCTATGCATATCTTAAGTATAGCACAAAAAGGCAGATGCAGCTTAAGCTGATCCACCTTTTTAGTCATTTCGACTTTATAACGATGCTTTGGCAAATAAATTTCCAGAGAATCCATCTGATTTTTGAAGGAGCTGTTTGTAAACCTTCCATTTAAGATCCTCAGTATTTTTATAATGATTCTTTATATTTGGATTTTCCATGCTATCTAGGTCTTTTTGAACAGCTTCATCAAATAAGGACTTCAACTCAGCATAAGTAGAGATAGATCTGCCATTGATTTCGATTGTAGTGAAGCCGTTTTGAGCTTTGTCATAGACTTCTTTATACCAATGTTTCTTCCATGCTTCAAGAGTATCAAATTGGCCATTAGAAACTTTCTTGATAATGAAGTCATCACCCAACAACCCTTTGTTTTCCTTGTTAGCTTCCGCCTTATATTTGTTTGAAGCGTAACCAATAAATCCGTTAAGATAACCATAGTATCCCCACATACGGAAAGCATTATGTTTAAATGAAATCGAACCAACTGTACTCTTGCTAGTATTACCACCAAAGATACCCGACATCATATTTACGGTTTGGTAAGCACTGTCAAAACCTTCCGAACGATAACGTCCATTCCCTGGCATACCATGTTTTGTAACGAAGTTATGATCAACCAATTGATCGATGCTCGTAATCGTCAATTTCTTCTCATTATCCGTTAAATCACGTAACTTATCCCATTGATGTGGCTCGCCTTTCAGATTGTTTCGTTCAGCGTTCGTACGCCATTCTCGGTCCATCTTCTTGAACCACTTGCCGTTGTCGTCCAAGTGTTTTCCAATAACTGCATCTGCTTCTAGATGGTCCAGCATCATCAGAGCCTCGTTATAGTTCTTCATATAGTGATCAATTTCTTCACGATTCTTTAACTTATTTGGATCATAATTGTAGATTTGATTGCCATCATTCTGACGTTCATAAGCCATGTTCAAACCTAAGGCACCGTATTCTCCATTTGGATTTGTCAACGATGGTGACTGGAGCATACCTTGCGCAAAGGACTCTAAGTCCGTCCCTTCACGATGATACCAACCACCATAGTAAGCCATACGATCATTCACGTGAGTCGTTTCATGCGTAAATGCCGATGTACCAAAATCACTTATCAACTCTGTCATAACAAAGTAGACAGCATCTTGCTGATTTGGAGCGGCAAAGATATAAGCGTAAGCACCATATCCATACTGATAGCCATGATATTTATGAATCCGTCCAAAGAACTCTCGAATCGGAGCATAATCTGGTTTCCCATCCTTGTGACCATATCGGTTTGCCCAACCGAAACCCGGCGCATCATGATTGTCCCAAACAGGTGTTGGAACACTATTTTCACTCTTGAGAAGCTTATTACGTACATTATCGGCAGCTAATTTTGACCAAAAGTCTAAGTAGTTCACCTGCTCTTTTGCTCTCTTATTGATTTCACTCTTGAAGGCTTCACGAGCCTCCTCAGTATTCTTACCATATTTTTCAAAAGCACTAAAAGAAATGGTATTATAGGTCGAAATCATGAAGAGATGCGAGTTCTTCAAGTTTAGTAGAGGCAAAATCATCCGACCATGCACGCCATTATTAATCCCTTCGTACAGACGATACTTCTTATGAGCAAAATCGGGGTTCAATGATGGCTGTTCTACCACATAAGCATTCTTTTCAATCGCCTTTTTAAACCAAACATTCATATCGGTTTCATTTGTAAACAATTTCATGTTATATGTTAGAAACTCATGAAGGCTTCCTTTACCTGTAGCACCTGCAATCACTCGACTATACGCATCTTGGGATTGGTCACCCTTAAGATTATTCTCTTTTGAGCCGATAGTGATCAAGCGATCTAAGACATTCACGTTCTTACCATAAAAATCTGGTTTAAACATCATAATATCTTTGATCGACAATCCATCATATTTAATACCATAGTATTGATTCAAATAAGCAAGCCCCATCATAATGTTGGCCTTATTGTCTTCAACTTTCTTAATGAAAGCACGTTGAGTAGCTTCATCATCATTTAGTTGATGATCTTCATTTTCAACAATTTGTTTCACCAAGTTTCCAAGATTTTGTTTTACTTCATCAAAACTTTCTTCTAAGAATAAATCGCGAATGTAGCCATTTTTTCGTTCATCCGTGTTTTCTTGCGGTTTGTTCCGCTTGTCCATAAGAGCGCGCACTTCAGGAGAAATCAATTCTACACTGGATAATGTTTCTTTTGCCTTTGCAATCAAACCAGAACGATCTTTCACTAGCATATTTGGCGTATAAACGATATTCTGGTTGGTCACTTCGTACTCTTTGACTTGTTTTACATCAGAGTCAGCTTTGGCAGTAACGGCCAATTCTTCTTTGGTACCATCAGCATAGTGAATCATGATCTGATCAATAGCTGACAAGTCTGTTACAAACTGCCCATTCTTCAAACCAGTAACAGAAAGGACTTCTTTGGTCACCAAGTTTGAGCTAGCATCTAGTTTATTAGCCTGATTGACAATCCACTCCTTATTATAGAATGGTTGTAATTTTTCAATATTGCGATAGGCAAGTTCGCGGTCAGCTCTGTAGTCTTGAATGGCCTTGTACTCGTCTTCACGCTGTGTCAAACGGTTTAATTTATCTACAACAGGATCATTGATTTCATACTCATGCGCTGTGATTCCCAGAGCAGCAATTTTCTTGTCTGCTTCTTCTTGCGAAATAGGCTTAATACGATGCTGTTGTTTAGAATATCTATATGAAGATTTTCCTTCACTCACACCAGTAACAACAAAGTTTCGGTTTAAGCGATCACCTGTCCAATAAGGATCATCATCAATATCAGATGAGCCATAGAAAATCTCACCGTTCTTAACTTTCATCATTGAAACAGTGTCTTCAACGGAGCCCAAGGCATTTGTACTGCCTACAATACCGCCCGCGCTAATCGGTTCTCTCACATCGATAGTGCCTTTAGCTACAGATTTTTTAATGGCTCCGTCCCGATAAACTGCATGGTTGTCCCCACCATTTTGTGACCAATAGGCGATGCCCGCAACTTTCGCTTTATTACCCGTTATTTGTGCATCAACATAGGCCTTCTCAACAGAACCTTTCCAGTTTTCTCCAACAATTCCAGCAAGAAAGGCGCCTTGATTCCCACCAGCATGAAGCTTACCAATGAATGCCACATTTGTTAATCTGCCGTTATTATCAATTTTATTGATCAAACCTGATACGTCATTATTTCCAACAACTGTACCCGTTACTTTCACATTATTGATCGTTGTGTTTTTTACAACAGCAGCCAAGGGAGCAACTCTATTTGCCCATGGCATATGAATGTTTACCTTACCAAGGTTAAGGTCATGGATGTGTGCGCCTTCAGTATCGCCTAATAGTGGACGTTCCAAGTTATGAATCGTGTATCGTTGACCGTCTACACTTGATAGCTTGCCTCGGAACTTCGTCGTTACATATGATTTACCAGCTGCAGGAACATTAACCGCATTCAAGTCCGCACCAATTTTAAATTCACCAGATGGATTGGCCTGCATTGCTTTTACCAGTTCATTGAAATCGTAGTAGACATTCTCTTCATGAGTTTTTGGTTTGGCAAAGTAATGGATGTACTCTTCACTGAGCTGGTTGCCATCCGTATGCTGAACGAGATCAGGCGCTTTAGCAGTGACCTTATAAAGTGTTTTCCCATCAACTGTCACTTCTTCAATTTTGTCAATCGCAAGGCGCGTCACCTTATTATCACGTGTAGCAATTTTAAGATAGTAAGGCCTTACATCACTTGGAACAGAGGTTAAGAAGCTACTATCCGTTTCCACACCATTGTTGTCAACACTTATGAGGCTTGTTTCTTTTATATTTTTAACTGCGACCTTTTTTAAATCAACTCTCAGTGATTCTTCTTTGAGAATTGCTTCCTCGTTTCCTTCGCCACGATCATAAACCATTTTTGTTTCGAGTTTATAATCCTTATAATACTGCAAATCTGTTAGAGTTGCAGTCAAGTTATCCGGTGAAACCGTCATGGTTTTGACGACTTCGTCGCCTTTTTTCAGGGTTAAAGTGATCGATTTAATCGCTGCCTTACTTGGATTTTCCAGATTATAATGAATCTGAGATGAGCGTTTCAAATCCTGAATATCAACCCTTGAAAAAGTCAACACTGGCTTTTCGAAGTTTTTGGTACCTAGTTTAACAATACGGTCTTGGGCTAACTCGATGACCTGTTCAAGAATTTCAGGCGCTTCCTGCGTCTTGATTCCTTTGATAGTCTTGTAGGTTCTGATAACCTTTTTCTGACCGTCTTTTCCTTCTTGGACCGTAACTTTATCGCCCTTTTTCAGTTGCGCGTCTTCTTCGACTATCTCCTTAAACGGAATTTTTTCAAAACTTTCTTCTACAAGAGTGCCTTCTATTGGTTTCGTACCGCGGCTTATTTTTTTAGTGACTGGTTCTTTGATGACAGTGGTTGTTGTATTTAAAACTTGGTCAGTCTCAACACCTTCGACAGTTTTATAAGTCGTTTTGGTAACTTGGATCCCTTTTTCACCGTTTTGAACCACTGTTTCTTCATCAGTGTATTTTGTAGGATCATCAATGATTTCCGTCTGGTAGTCAATCTCTGCGATTGTGTCTTTAGTAATTATTCCTTCAGTTACTGTATATTCTGGAAGGTCCTCTTGAACAAGGGAGTCACCCTCTTTGCCAGCTTCCTGAGTACCTTTGGCTTCTATCTTTCCGGTATATTCTGAATGAGGCTCTTGAACAAGGGAATCACCTTCCTTACCAGCTTCCTGAGTACCCTTGCTTTCAAGCTTGCCAGTATACGCTGGCAAACTATCTTGAACAAGGGACTCGTCTTCTTTACCAGACTCCTGAGTACCCTTGCTTTCAAGCTTGCCAGTATATTCTGCCCGAGGCTCTTGAACTAAAGATTCACCCTCTTTGCCAGCTTCCTGAGTACCTTTGCTCTCAAGTTTTCCGGTATACGCTGGCAAACTATCTTGGACAAGCGATTGACCTTCTTGGCCTACCTCTTGGGTGCCCTTACTTGCAAGTTTTCCAGTATAGGCTGGCAAACTGTCTTGGACAAGGGAATCACCTTCTTGACCAGACTCTTGTGTACCTTTGCTCTCAAGTTTTCCAGTATATTCTGCCCGAGGCTCTTGAACTAAGGATTCACCCTCTTTTCCAGCTTCCTGAGTACCCTTACTCTCAAGCTTTTCAGTATAGGCTGGCAAACTATCTTGGACAAGGGAATCGCCTTCTTTACCTACTTCTTGAGTGCCCTTGCTTTCAAGTTTTCCAGTATACGCTGGCAAACTATCTTGAACGAGGGAGTCGCCTTCCTTGCCAGATTCCTGGGTGCCTTTGCTTTCAAGCTTTTCAGTATAGGCTGGCAAACTATCTTGAATAAGGGAGTCGCCTTCCTTGCCAGATTCCTGAGTGCCCTTGCTTTCAAGCTCGCCAGTATACGCTGGGGAATTGTCTTGAATTAGAGATTGGCCTTCCTGACCGGGTTCCTGAGTGCCCTTGCTTTCAAGCTTGCCAGTATACGCTGGGGAATTGTCTTGAACGAGGGAGTCGCCTTCTTTACCTACTTCTTGAGTGCCTTTGCTTTCAAGTTTTCCAGTATAGGCTGGCAAACTATCTTGATCGAGGAGCTTCCCTTTTTTAGAAAAACTAGCTACTTTTGTATCAGTTCCTTTAAAATAACCAATATACTCATATCCTCCAATATCGATCACACCTTTTGCTAGTTCTTCATTTGAGGAGGCCGAGATCGTTTGATTGTAAGAAAGTAACTCTTTATTCTCAAAGGCAAAAGTAGCAAAAGGAATGAAGTTGCTGACACCAAGAGAACTAATCAAAAGCACTCCAAGAACTTTCCGACGATGTTTTTTAGACACCAAAAAAACAGCTAAAGATGCTGTTGCAAGACCAAGACCTGCTAAAGCAAATTCTTTACTTCCTGTATAGGGAAGTTGTTGACTGTTAGTTGCCTTCTTGCGATAAACGACATAAATAATATCTTCATCATGAAATTCTGTAGAAACTTCATGATGAATCAAGGCTTTTTCAGATTCGGTTAATTCTTGCTCCGCCAGATAACGGTAATGGACTGAATTCACTTCAGCTAATTCATCTGCTTGGACTTTACCAGTTAATAACAAGCTGGCACCAACAAGAAAGGCCCCGATTGCTACAGGACCAACTCCAACAGTCAATTTACGAATAGAATACTTTAGGTTTTTTTGAAACTGTTCTTTTCTTTTTTTCATTCTCATATCTTTCTAATAGAATCTTCTGGATACTGCGCACGCGCACCCCCGATGAGTTTGGGACGACTAGCGAGAGCCGTTACATGGGCATGGCCAATCTCACGCAAAACTGGTCGAATCGGAACCTGCACATGCTTGACATGCATGCCAATTGCGGTATCTCCTATATCCAATCCAGCATGAGCCGTGATGAACTCCACCTCAACAGGGTCTTTCATAAACTTAAAGGCAGCTAGCTGACCTGAACCGCCTGCATGAAGAGTTGGAAGGACACTGACGATTTCCAGACCAAACTGCTCTGCCACCTGACGTTCAACGACGAGGGCACGATTAACATGCTCACAACCTTGAACAGCTAGATGAATTCCTTTCCCTTCGAGGACATCTAAAATCGTCTTCACAATGATTTCGCCAATTTCTTGGCTTGATTCCTTGCCGATTTGCCCGCCTAAAACTTCGCTAGAGGATAAACCTAGGACAAAGAGGCTTCCTTCACGCAATCCAGCCTTTTCCAAAACATCTTCAATTACCTGCTGTGTTTCTGTTTTAATTCTACTTTTGTCCATCACTCTTAACCTCATTTTTCTCCTACTATCATATCTTTTTTTAGTGATTTTATCAAGGCGAACTAATCACTCAGAGTTGACAATGCAAAAACTTTAAAGAAGAATTTTCTTTTAGTAACAAAGTAAAGAGTCTGGGACCAGGATGCTTTTCAAAAAGATAACAACTAAAATGACCTGTCCCCTAAAAAAGTTAAACAGAAGATTTAGCTTTTTTAGCGGAGCAGGACAAATCTCCAGCAATGCTTATTTTATCTGAGTTTGAACATAGTGGGCAATGACATCCGATGTGTACTGGGCTGTTCCATTTCCAAATTTGTCAATGTTTTGCTTAAACTCTGGGTTGTAGACGTAGCCTTTACCGATATGACCGAATACCTCAATAGAGCAGTCAAATCCATAAGTACGAATAGCTTGCAAGAGTTTGGCTGCTTCTTCTTGGTTTTCTGCTGCGTCAACTGACAAACCTTGCTGCATATTCTCTGCCAGACTTTGAAAAACTTGGTTGAAGGCAGCTGTGGCCTCGTCTTCGTGACCTTTTTGGCGTTCAAGCGCTTGGCCCATGACTTCTTGACCATATTTCTCTACCGCCTCTTGGTGGTATTTTTGATTGTCTTGATAGCTAAATCCAGTGAATTTTTCCTCAATCGTCATTTTTCTTTCTCCTTTTTGTTCTTGAATGGTTTTTTGCAAGGTGGAAATCAAAGTATCCAGATGTTGCCTTTCTCGAGTCAAATAGTCCAACTGCCTGGTCAAATGGGGCAATAAATCTGTCCTTTCTTCCTTTAACAGCTCTGCTATTTTTTCTAAAGAAAATCCTAGATATTTGTAGTAAAGAATAACCTGAAGTCGTTCCAAATCCTCCTGACTGTAGATTCGATAGCCGTTTTCCGACTTTAACGGAACCAAGAGTCCTATCTTGTCATAGTGGTGTAGAGTCTTGACTGATACGCCCGAAAGCTGCGCAGCTTCTTTTATATGGTACATGATTTCCTCCTTACAATCATAGTATATCCCCTCCCCTTAGGTCAGAGTCAAGCGTTTTTGCGAACATTTTTAACTTTTTGAGAAAGGTGTGAAAACTTGAAAATGGTTTTCTTGACAGACCTTTGAAAACATGATAGGATAGTCAAGTCTATCAATCAAACAGAAGGCTCATAGAGAGCCATTGAGAGAGGGCTATTTGACAACTCAAGTAGCCTTTTCTTATTTTAAAAAACAAGATTGGAGTTTCAACTATGTCAGAAAAATCACAATGGGGCTCGAAACTAGGCTTTATCCTAGCATCTGCTGGTTCAGCCATCGGGCTTGGTGCCGTTTGGAAGTTCCCCTACATGACTGCTGCTAATGGCGGTGGAGGCTTTTTACTAGTCTTTCTCATTTCCACCATTTTAATC
Source organism: uncultured Streptococcus sp. (assembly GCA_963555095.1). Lineage (GTDB taxonomy): Bacteria > Bacillota > Bacilli > Lactobacillales > Streptococcaceae > Streptococcus. The sequence continues at coordinate 8,751 of CAUVUZ010000037.1, forward strand.
GGTTTCCCGCTCCTGCTTGCTGAATTTGCCCTTGGTCGTAGTGCTGGCGTTTCCGCTATCAAAACCTTTGGAAAACTGGGCAACAATAGCAAGTACAACTTTATCGGTTGGATTGGTGCCTTTGCCCTCTTTATCCTTCTCTCCTTTTACAGTGTTATTGGAGGTTGGATTCTAGTCTATTTGGGCATTGAGTTTGGGAAATTGTTCCAACTTGGTGGAACGGGTGATTATGCTCAGTTATTTACTTCAATCATTTCAAATCCAGCCATTGCCCTCGGCGCACAAGCTACCTTTATCTTGTTGAATATCTTTATTGTATCACGCGGGGTTCAAAGAGGGATTGAAAGAGCCTCAAAAGTCATGATGCCTCTGCTCTTTATCATCTTTGTCGTGATCATTGGGCGCTCGCTCAGCTTGCCAAATGCCATGGAAGGGGTTCTCTACTTCCTCAAACCAGACTTTTCAAAACTGACCAGTGCAGGTCTCCTCTATGCTCTGGGACAATCTTTCTTTGCCCTCTCACTAGGGGTTACAGCCATGCTAACCTATGCTTCTTATCTCGATAAGAAAACCAATCTGGTCCAATCAGGGATTTCCATCGTAGCCATGAACATCTCGGTATCCATCATGGCAGGACTAGCCATTTTCCCAGCCATGTCAGCCTTCAATATCCAGTCTGAAGGGGGACCAAGCCTGCTCTTTATCGTCTTGCCTCAACTCTTTGACAAGATGCCTTTTGGAACTATTTTCTACATCCTTTTCCTCTTGCTCTTCCTATTTGCGACGGTTACTTCCTCTGTCGTGATGCTGGAAATCAATGTGGGCAATATCACCAATCAGGACAACCGCAAGCGTGCTAAATGGAGTGCTATTTTAGGAATTTTGACCTTTGTCTTTGGAATTCCTTCAGCTCTATCCTATGGGGTCATGGCGGATGTTCACATTTTTGGGAAGACTTTCTTTGATGCCATGGATTTCTTAGTTTCCAATCTTCTCATGCCCTTTGGAGCTCTCTGCCTTTCTCTCTTTACAGGCTACATCTTCAAAAAGGCTCTTGCCATGGAGGAACTCCATCTTGATGAAAGAGCATGGAAACAAGGACTTTTCCAAGTCTGGCTTTTCCTCCTTCGTTTCATCATTCCTATTATCATCATCGTGGTCTTTATCGCCCAATTTATGTAATCAAAAAGGACTTGAGTAGTAAACTCAGGCCCTTTCTTTTTTATGGATGGCTAACAATCAATTCCAAGCCTTGCCCTTCCAAGGTCCAAGCTTCAACATCACTTGGTAGGATAAAGTGACTGCCTTTTTGGATTGGATAATTTTTTCCGTCAACAGTAAGCTGACCTTGACCAGCCAAGACGCTAAACAAGCTATAGTCAGCTGTCTTTTCAAAGTCAACTTTTCCAGTAATTTCCCACTTGTAAACTGCGAAGAAATCATTAGAGACAAGTAAAGTTGAACGCAAATAATCAGCTTTGATAGTTACAGGACGGCTATTGGCAGGCTCACCAATGTTTAAAACATCAATTGATTTTTCAAGATGAAGTTCACGCAAGTTGCCATTATCATCCTTACGGTCAAAGTCATAGACACGGTAGGTAGTATCGCTAGACTGCTGGGTTTCCAGAATCAAGATGCCTGCACCAATAGCGTGCATAGTTCCACTTGGTACATAGAAGAAATCTCCAGCCTTGACTGGTACTTTTGTCAGCAAGGCATCCCAGTTTTTATCTTCGATTTGCTGGCGAAGTTCTTCTTTTGACTTGGCGTTGTGCCCATAGATAATCTCAGAACCTTCGTCTGCTGCGATGATGTACCAGCACTCTGTTTTTCCGAGCTCGCCTTCGTGCTCTAGTCCATAGGCATCGTCTGGGTGAACTTGGACACTGAGCCAATCGTTGGCATCGAGTATCTTGGTCAAGAGTGGAAACACAGGTTCTGGACGGTTGCCAAACAATTCACGGTGTTCCGCATACAAAGTAGCTAGGTCTGTTCCTTCAAAGCGACCATTGGCTACCTTAGATACCCCATTTGGGTGAGCTGAGATAGCCCAGTATTCGCCAATTTTTTCACTTGGAATGTCATAGCCAAACTCATCACGTAGCTTGGTTCCACCCCAGATTTTTTCTTGCATAACTGATTGTAAAAATAATGGTTCTGACATCTTATTCTCCTGTCTGTTTTTCTCACTTCATTATAGCAAAAAGCCTGGTCTAATTGAACTCTTTTTCACATCTTATAAAGTAGAGAGAAGATTTTATAAAAATAGTGACGAAATAATCTTTTACTTGATGGAGGAACCCCTAAAGCAGCACTCAGAAAGCTCGCTGTCAACGGCTGTTTTCCTCAACTCTCATTAGACTTCCTTTACTTGAGAATCTATTTTTATGTACAAAAAAAGACTGAAACCAGTCTTCTTTTAAATCAAAGCTGTGATAGCCGTCACTAGACCAAAAATGATACCTGGCGCATTAGCAGCCGCGAGGGGAATATCTCTTTCTTTCTTGAAAAGACCGTAGTAAACCCAAAGACTACAGTTGATGGCTGCGACCAAGGGTTGGATGAAGTTTCCTTTTTGACCAGCCAAGTTGTTCATGATTTGTGGGAAGTAAGAGACATACATCATAACGGACATGAAGGTCGCTACCCAACCCAAAATTTTCATTTGTTTTTCAGACATTTTCAAAACCTCTTTCATTTTTATGAATCATATTTTATAATCTTTTTTCAAAACAATCAAGACTTTGAAGCTTTTGTTATGAAGATGTAAACTATCACAATCTTGTGATAAGAAAGAGGAAACAGAAAAAGACCGGATTGCTCCGATCTTTCAATAGTTCACATTCTCAATTTCTGTTTTAAGAATAGCCAAGGTTGACGTCAAATAACTACGCGCGCTATTTCATACGATAAAAATCAATCACTAGACCAGCAGGGCCACTTACTAGCAGGGATTCGGTTCCCCAATCAGTTACAACTGGCCCATGTAAAATCTCAATCCCTAATTCTTTCAATCGTTGATAATTCTGATCTACATCCTCAATCTCTATGTGAAGAATGATTCCTGACTGAAAGTTTTCCAATGGAACCAGATGATTTTCTGACAACATAAGACAATGACTGCCAATCGTGAACTGAGCAAAACCATCGTCAACATAATCAGCTTTTTTATCCAAAATACGCTCCAAGTCAGCACAGACTTGGGAAATATTTGAAACAATAATATCTAATTGATTTAAATTCATCTGTATACACCTGAATAAATTATTTATAGTTCCTCTATGATACTAGCTACCTTTCGTTTTTTCGTTTTCATATTATGTGTAGATTCATATATTTTATATATAAATTCAACTTGATTAGATAACCAAGAGAACATATTTACAAATTTTTCTTCACCAAATAGCTCTATCCCTGCATCTATCGTCATATAAGGAATACCATTTCCTATTTTAGAACTAAAAGTCTCATAATCTTCTTTTGAAACAAAATCCTTTCTATCGTTCTGATATTTATTCAATAGAATTAACAGTCTCAGACCATTACATAAATACATATCCTTAATATACAAAGAGCCATGATATTGTTCATTTTCTTCCTGATTCTCAATAGAAAATGTATTAAATAATGTTTTTAAAAAAGAGAGCATACCTTCTTTTTCATAGAGGCTAATAATATTTTGCATAACAGGTTTTAGAATAATGGAGTTCACTTTCTCACTTTGTAAATCAAACAACATATAAAAATATGAGTCTGTTTGAATTGTTGATGATTCTCTAAGCCATCCATCTAAAAGTTTTTCTTGGGTAGTATCAGGTAATTTACAAGTATACCATGCTGAAAAATATTCTTGAAAAGAGCGATGAGAGAATCTATATTCTAGTCCTTCTTTTACAAGCATACAGACAGAATGGACTAAATCTTCCTGAAAGTCATCAACATTAAAACTAAATTTATCTTTGAATTTTTCTTTCGCACTATTTATTAGTTCATGTAATCTTGTTTCGGAAAATTCATATTCTCCTTTAAAGTACGATTTAAAGCAAATGTAGGAGAATACAAGTTTAAAATCCTCACAACTTAAACCACTTCGTATATCTCTTACAAATGAATCTTTCGTAGCATCATGTACATTAAATAGAGTTACAAATGCTTCCTCGTAAAAATCATTTAAACGCTCAGGAATTGACGCATGTTTTTGGAATGTTAATAACATAATTGTCAATAATAAAGGATTAGAAGCAAATGATTTATATTTTTCATATAATTTCTTCTCTAATTCCTTAGAAAATATTGATTTTGCCGTTTCATCAAAATCAATCTTATTAATTAGACTCAACGCTTGTTCTTTAGTTAATGGTAATGACTCAAACTCACTAAAATCTGACCATCCTATAAATTCTGTTGATGGTCTAGAGGAAACAAAAACTTGGTTTGAGGCATACATTTCACAGAACTCCTTAATTTCTTTAGTAATAGAAGATTTCTTATCATGGTGAATTTCATCAAATCCATCTAAAAAAATTATGTAAGCACCTTGTTCTAAGCTATCGTCAAAGTACTTTCTTTCCAACCTAAATCCATTTGATACCAAAGTTTTAAATATTAAATTTGAAATATTTAATTCTTTATTCTCTAAAGTATTCAAACTTCTTAATTCGATAAATACTGGAATAAAATTTGTAACTTCCATCGAATTTAAAAAAAGATGTTTAAACAATATTGACTTACCAATTCCACCAGTTCCTGTAACTAAAATTTTACTATCAATTTCTAATAAATTATTAATATCAGAAGAAGAGAGTGTTTGACCTGCATAAGATATACCTGTAGATTCATAAAAAGAGTATAGATCTTTTCTTTCTCTCCTATAAATAATAGTTTTTATTTTCCCATATCTGTCCTTTGTATTTTTTAGATAATCTTCATATGCTGTTCTATATTCAATAGCTGCACTAGCATCAAGATCTTTAAAATAACTTTTAATTTTTTCCCAACCTAGATTAATTCCACTCTTTACTATATCAGTTGCTACACTAGTTACTATAGCTTTCCCGTCAATATCCATGTTAATCTCCTTTTTAATTTCACTATTAATCTTATTTTACCATAAATAAAATTTTCCAAGCGAATTTTTAATATGCCATAGGTCTATTATATCACTATTTGTAAAAAATATATGAATATATGTTATCTCAAGACCTTAATACGCAAATTTAAAAGAGTCTGAGACAAAAGTCTAACCTTAAATATAAAAAGCGAACAAAACGAGTCATCTGATACTCAGAATTCGGTCTTGTTCGCTTTTTTGTCTAATCTATCGATTTTTAAAATTTATAATAAGGAATTTCTAAAATTAAAATCTTTTTGTCCCAGACTCTTTTAAATAACAATTTTTCTTAGAGGAATTATTTGATTGCGCGTGATTGCAATCCTTCTTCTTCCAAGAAGAGACGGAATGGTACGAGTTCTTCTGCTTCGTATTTTTCCTTGAAGGCTTTGATTGCTTCTTCTGAGTGAAGTTTTGGATCCAATTCAAGTACTTCTACTGGAAGTGGACGATGTTGAGAGATGCGAGCATCGATCACAACAGTTTTACCTTCTTTATTGAGTTTCACAGCTTCTGCAACAACTGCGTCGATGTCTTCGATACGATCAACTGTAAATCCAACAGCTCCTTGAGCTTCAGCGATTTTCGCGTAGTCAGCATTAGGGAAGTCACAACCAAACAAGTGTTTGTTTGTGTCTTCGTATTTGTCCTTGATGAAGGCATATTTACCATTTGAGAAGACAACGTTGATAACTGGAAGGTCGTATTGAACGTTTGTGATCACGTCTGGGTAGCACATG
>CAUVUZ010000038.1:0-14520 GCA_963555095.1 uncultured Streptococcus sp.
TATCTAGGGCGTTGTCCTAACTGTGGGTCTTGGTCTTCTTTTGTAGAAGAGGTTGAGGTTGCAGAGGTCAAGAATGCGCGTGTGTCTTTGACAGGTGAGAAAACCAAGCCTATGAAACTGGCTGAGGTGACTTCCATCAATGTCAATCGAACCAAGACAGAGATGGAGGAATTCAACCGTGTGCTTGGTGGAGGTGTGGTACCGGGGAGTCTCGTTCTTATCGGTGGAGATCCAGGAATCGGGAAATCAACCCTTCTCCTACAAGTTTCAACGCAGCTGTCTCAAGTGGGTACGGTTCTCTATGTCAGTGGGGAGGAGTCTGCCCAGCAGATTAAGTTACGGGCAGAGCGCTTGGGAGATATTGATAGTGAGTTTTATCTCTATGCAGAGACCAATATGCAGAGTGTTCGCGCAGAAGTAGAAAGAATTCAGCCAGACTTCCTCATTGTTGACTCTATCCAGACGATTATGTCTCCTGAGATTTCAGGGGTGCAAGGGTCTGTGTCTCAGGTGCGTGAGGTGACCGCTGAGCTTATGCAGCTGGCTAAGACCAATAACATTGCCATCTTTATCGTAGGGCATGTGACTAAGGAAGGAACCTTGGCAGGTCCGCGTATGTTGGAGCATATGGTGGATACGGTGCTTTACTTTGAAGGGGAGCGTCACCATACCTTCCGAATCTTACGAGCGGTCAAAAACCGTTTTGGTTCCACTAATGAGATTGGCATCTTTGAGATGCAGTCGGGCGGATTGGTTGAGGTGCTCAATCCGAGTCAAGTTTTCCTAGAAGAGCGTTTGGATGGAGCCACTGGTTCATCAATCGTGGTAACTATGGAAGGGACGCGTCCGATTTTGGCGGAGGTTCAGGCTTTGGTAACACCAACCATGTTTGGAAATGCTAAACGCACAACGACAGGTCTTGATTTCAATCGTGCGAGTCTGATTATGGCTGTTTTGGAAAAACGAGCAGGGCTTCTCTTGCAAAATCAGGATGCCTATCTCAAATCTGCTGGTGGTGTCAAACTGGATGAACCTGCCATTGACTTAGCCGTTGCAGTGGCTATTGCCTCTAGTTACAAGGATCAGCCAACCAATCCTCAGGAATGTTTTGTGGGTGAACTGGGCTTGACCGGAGAAATTCGGCGCGTGAATCGTATCGAACAACGTATCAATGAAGCGGCAAAACTGGGCTTTACCAAGATTTATGTACCGAAAAATTCCTTGACAGGAATCACTCCACCCAAGGAAATTGAAGTTATTGGTGTGACGACTATTCAGGAAGTTTTGAAAAAGGTCTTTGCATAATCCGTGACAAATCCTCTTAAAAATGATAAGATAGGAGAAATATTTGATTATCAAATTTTTGAGGAGGGAATCGTGTCGTATTTTGAACAGTTTATGCAAGCCAATCAGGCTTATGTTGCCCTACATGGGCAGTTAAATCTGCCACTTAAACCCAAAACAAGAGTAGCTATTGTGACCTGTATGGACTCACGTCTGCACGTTGCGCAAGCTCTAGGTTTGGCCCTTGGGGATGCCCATATCTTGCGGAATGCGGGTGGTCGAGTAACTGAGGACATGATTCGTTCACTGGTGATTTCCCAGCAACAAATGGGGACAAGAGAAATCGTGGTGCTTCACCATACAGACTGTGGAGCTCAAACCTTTCAAAATGAAAGTTTTCATGAACATTTGAAACACGAGCTCGGAGTTGATGTGTCTGATCAAGATTTTTTACCATTCCAGGATGTTGAAGAGAGTGTGAGAGAGGATATGCAATTGCTTCGAGAATCTCCACTGATTCCTGATGATGTGGTTATTTCAGGTGCTGTCTATGATGTGGATACAGGAAGTATGAGAGAAGTATGCTAACTTTGTCTCGAAAAAATTTCATCCTAGCATAAAATTGATTGTTAAAATGTAGGATTTTTAGTTTTAATATAGCTAATATAAAATAGCATAAAACGAGGCTATAAATGTTTGCTCTTGTTTTATTTTTGATTGAAAAATAAAGGAAAAAGCGCTACAATGGTAGATGGAAAATGTTGTGTAAAAAACAAGTGATACATAAATACCGGAGGAAATCATGTCTTTTTCTGATTTAAAGCTGTTTGCCCTTTCTTCTAATAGAGAATTGGCAGAGCGTGTGGCGCAAGAAATTGGGATAGAGTTGGGGAAATCGACTGTTCGCCAATTTTCAGATGGGGAGATTCAAGTCAACATCGAAGAATCAATCCGTGGAAAACACGTCTTTATCCTACAATCAACTAGTTCACCTGTAAATGATAATTTACTTGAAATTTTGATTATGGTGGACGCATTGAAGCGTGCTAGTGCAGAATCTGTCAATGTTGTTATGCCTTACTATGGCTATGCACGTCAGGATAGAAAAGCGCGCGCGCGTGAGCCAATCACTGCAAAACTCGTTGCAAACATGCTAGAAGTTGCTGGGGTAGATCGTTTGTTGACGATTGATTTGCACGCTGCACAGATTCAGGGATTCTTTGATATTCCCGTAGATCACTTGATGGGTGCTCCATTGATTGCGGACTATTTTGAACGTCGTGGCATGGTTGGCTCTGACTACGTGGTTGTCAGCCCAGACCATGGTGGGGTGACTCGTGCTCGTAAATTGGCAGAGTTTTTGAAAACTCCGATTGCGATTATTGACAAACGCCGTAGTGTAGACAAGATGAATACCAGTGAAGTGATGAACATCATTGGTAAAGTAGAAGGTAAAACTTGTATCTTGATTGACGATATGATCGATACAGCTGGAACTATTTGTCATGCGGCAGATGCTCTTGCTGAAGCAGGTGCTGTTGAAGTTTATGCAAGCTGTACGCACCCAGTTCTTTCGGGACCAGCTATGGACAATATCCAAAAATCAGCTATTAAGAAATTGGTTGTTTTGGATACTATCTACCTACCAGAAGAGCGTTTGATTGATAAGATTGAACAAATTTCGATTGCTCATCTTCTGGGCGATGCTATTATTCGTATCCACGAAAAACGTCCTCTTTCTCCATTATTTAGTATCGAGAAAAAAATCTAAACTTTCACTTGAATAAACGAATTTCCTAGCAAGCTTTTTCTCTTGCTAGGAATTTTTTTGTAGTCAAAATCTGCAAGCCTTTTCAAAATATGCTATACTGAGAAAAAGGAGGATTTCTATGAGTCAAGAATTTATCAATCCAAGTGATGGTGTGATTCGTCAGTATCTGGCAACTAGCAAAACGTTAGCGGTAGTGGGCTTGTCCGATCGTGAAGAAACAACTAGCAATCGAGTGACTAAGGAAATGCAGTCTCGGGGCTATAAAATCATTCCAGTTAATCCCAAGGCTGCAGGTGGGGAAATCTTGGGAGAAAAGGCGTATGCAAGTCTAGCTGAAATCCCTTTCCCTGTAGACATCGTCAATGTATACCGACGTAGCGAGTTTTTACCAGATGTGGCGCGTGATTTTCTCAAGGCTGATGCTAAGATTTTTTGGGCACAACTGGGACTTGAAAGCCTAGAAGTGGAAGAAATCTTGCGTGCTGGAGGATGCGACGATATCGTGATGAATCGCTGCATCAAGAGAGAACACACACGCTTAATTCTTGAACAATAAAAGGTAGCCAGTGGGCTACCTTTTGTCTTAGAAGATACCAATCAATGCTTGCATGCTTAGGCTGGTAAGGATGATAGCAATCCAGCAAAGGCCTCCAAGAAGAATGGATTTCCCGCTGGATTTGACCATGGCAATCAGATTGGTTTTGAGACCGATAGCACTCATGGCCATGATAATGAAGAATTTAGAGAGTTGTTTGAGAGGGGTGAAGAAGCTACTAGACACGCCGAGAGAGGTGAGAAGAGTCGTTAAGAGAGAGGCCAGGATAAAATAAAGGATAAAAAGTGGGAAGACTTTTTTTAGTTGGAAATCTTGGCTGTTTTTTTGCTGGCGACTTTGCCAGTAGGAGAGAAAGAGAGTGATGGGGATAATAGCCAGAGTTCGTGTGAGTTTCACAATGGTTGCAGATTCAAGGGTATTGGTCTGATAAAGACTGTCCCAGGAGCTGGCGGTAGCCGTTACAGAAGAAGTATCATTGACCGCAGTTCCTGCAAAGAGGGCGAAGCCATCATTGGATAAGTGAAGCCAGGTTCCTAGAGTTGGAAAGATGAGCGCAGCCAAAACATTGAAGAAAAAGATAACGGAAATGGCTTGGGCAACTTCTTTTTCCTTGGCATGGATAACGGGCGCTGTCGCAGCAATGGCAGAGCCACCACAGATAGAAGAACCCACTCCAATCAAGGTAGCTAGTTTTGTGTCTAGCGCAAAGAAACGTTGGAAGAGGTAGGCAACGATTAAGGAAATCGAAATGGTGGAAAGGATGACAGGGAGTGAAGTTTGTCCAACTGCGAAGACTTGCGAGATATTGAGACCAAAACCGAGTAAGATAACGGCATACTGGAGCAATTTTTTGGAACTAAAGGTCAAACCTGCGTCTAGTTGTTGGTAGGGTGAGAGAAAAGGATGGAGGAGCATCCCCGCAAAAATCGCAAAGACAGGTGCACCTACGACCGGGAAAAATCCTCCCAGGCACCAAGATACGATAGAAATGAGAAGGCAGGCCAAGATGCCTGCCCCGTTTTTTGATAAAAATGACATATAAACCTCCGAAAATAAGCACTTATTATTATAGTCCTGTCGAGAAGAAAAGTAAAACAGAAAGTGAAAAATCCGGGTTTCAGATGGATTTTGCGGTCAGGGAGCTTTTGTAGTATAATAGTACTATGTTCTGTAAGCAAGGGGGATATCTATGGACTTAACCAAGCGCTTTAATAAACAGTTAGACAAGATTCAAGTTTCCTTGATTCGCCAGTTTGACCAGGCCATTTCAGAGATTCCTGGGGTCTTGCGTTTGACCTTGGGGGAACCTGATTTTACAACGCCAGATCATATCAAGGAGGCAGCCAAGCGAGCCATTGATCAGAACCAATCCTACTATACAGGGATGAGCGGTTTGCTGACCTTGCGCCAGGCTGCTAGCGACTTTGTAAAAGAAAAATACCATTTGGCCTACAATCCTGAAAATGAAATCTTGGTTACTATCGGAGCGACAGAGGCCTTATCTGCTACTTTGACAGCTATTTTGGAAGAGGGGGATAAGATTCTCTTGCCAGCTCCTGCCTATCCAGGATATGAGCCGATTGTCAATCTAGTTGGGGCAGAGATTGTCGAGATTGATACAACTGAAAATGGTTTTGTCTTGACTCCTGAGATGTTGGAAAAGGCCATTCTGGAGCAAGGGGATAAACTCAAAGCAGTTATTCTCAACTATCCAGCCAATCCGACAGGAATTACCTATAGTCGGGAGCAGTTGGAAGCCTTGGCAGACGTTTTACGCAAGTATGAGATTTTTGTTGTCTGTGATGAGGTTTACTCAGAATTAACCTATACAGGCGAAGCCCATGTATCTCTAGGAACGATGCTGAGAGACCAGGCTATTATAATTAATGGCTTGTCTAAATCGCATGCTATGACTGGTTGGCGTTTAGGCTTTATCTTTGCTCCTGCGGCTTTCACAGCTCAGTTGATCAAGAGTCACCAATATTTGGTTACTGCTGCAAATACGATGGCTCAGCATGCTGCGGTGGAGGCTTTGACCGCTGGTAAAAACGACGCAGAGCCTATGAAAAAGGAATACATCCAGCGTCGAGATTATATCATCGAAAAGATGACTGCTCTTGGTTTTGATATTATCAAACCGGACGGTGCCTTCTATATCTTTGCTAAGATTCCAACAGGTTACAATCAAGACTCCTTTGCTTTTCTGAAGGATTTTGCTCAGAAGAAGGCCGTTGCCTTTATCCCTGGTGCAGCCTTTGGACGTTACGGAGAAGGCTATGTGCGTCTGTCTTATGCAGCCAGCATGGAAACGATCAGAGAGGCCATGAAACGACTTGAGGAGTACATGAGAGAAGCATGATTCAGTCTATCACGAGTCAAGGCTTGGTGCTCTACAATCGAAACTTTCGTGAGGATGACAAGCTAGTCAAAATTTTTACCGAGCAGGCGGGCAAGCGCATGTTCTTCGTTAAACACGCTGGCCAGTCCAAACTAGCTCCGGTTATTCAGCCCTTGGTGTTGGCACGATTTCTCTTGCGCATCAATGATGATGGGCTTAGCTACATCGAGGACTACCATGAGGTGATGACCTTTCCCAAGATTAATAGTGATCTCTTTGTCATGGCCTATGCAACCTATGTGGCTGCCCTTGCAGATGCTAGTTTGCAGGATAATCAGCAGGATGCTCCCTTGTTTGCTTTCTTGAGGAAAACTCTGGAGTTGATGGAAGCAGGCATAGATTATCAGGTTTTAACCAATATTTTTGAAATTCAAATCTTGACTCGATTTGGAATCAGCCTCAATTTTAATGAGTGTGTCTTTTGCCATCGGGTAGGTCAGGCCTTTGACTTTTCTTTCAAATATGTAGCCTGCCTCTGTCCAGACCATTACCATGAGGACGAGAAACGTTGTCATCTAAATCCCAATATCCCTTATCTGCTCAATCAATTTCAAGCCATTGATTTTGAGACTTTGGAGACCATTTCGCTTAAGACCGAAATCAAGCAAGAGCTACGCCAATTTATGGATCAACTCTACGAAGAGTACGTCGGGATTCACCTAAAATCAAAGAAATTCATTGATTCCCTAGCAGACTGGGGACAATTACTAAAAGAGGAAGACAAATGAAAAAAATTGCAGTAGATGCTATGGGGGGCGATTACGCACCTCAAGCCATCGTTGAGGGTGTCAATCAAGCCCTTGCTGACTTTTCAGATATTGAGATTCAACTCTACGGAGATGAAAGCAAGATCAAGCAATATCTAACGGCGACAGAGCGCGTCAGCATTATCCATACGGATGAGAAAATTAACTCAGACGATGAGCCGACAAAAGCTATCCGTAAGAAGAAAAATGCCAGCATGGTATTAGCAGCCAAGGCAGTCAGGGAGGGAGAAGCAGACGCTGTCCTCTCAGCTGGGAACACAGGTGCCTTGTTGGCTGCAGGATTCTTCATTGTGGGTCGTATCAAGAATATCGATCGTCCAGGACTCATGTCTACCTTGCCGACCATCGATGGGAAAGGCTTTGATATGCTAGATCTCGGTGCCAATGCAGAAAATACAGCCCATCATCTGCACCAATACGCTGTTTTAGGTTCCTTCTATGCGAAAAATGTTCGTGGGATTTCGAAACCACGTGTTGGTTTGCTCAACAATGGAACAGAAAGTAGCAAGGGAGATCCGCTTCGAAAGGAAACATACGATTTGTTAGTAGCTGATGAAAGTTTGAACTTTGTCGGAAACGTGGAAGCGCGTGATCTGATGAATGGCGTTGCGGATGTTGTCGTAACAGATGGTTTCACGGGAAACGCTGTTCTCAAATCCATCGAAGGTACAGCTTTGGGAATCATGGGCTTACTTAAAAATGCTATTACGGGTGGTGGCCTTCGAGCGAAGCTAGGTGCTCTACTTCTTAAGGATAGTCTTAAGGGGTTGAAGACACAGCTCAACTATTCAGATGTTGGAGGAGCAGTTTTGTTTGGTGTCAAGGCGCCAGTTGTAAAAACTCATGGCTCAAGTGATTCCAAGGCTGTGTACAGTACGATTCGTCAGATTCGTACCATGCTAGAAACAGACGTAGTTGCTCAGACTGCGCGTGAATTTTCAGGAGAATAAAAAAGATGACAGAAAAAGAAATTTTTGACCGTATTGTAACCATTATCCAAGAGAGACAGGGAGAAGACTTTGCCGTAACAGAGGCTTTAAGTTTGAAAGACGATCTAGATGCGGACTCAGTGGATTTGATGGAGTTTGTCTTGACACTAGAAGATGAATTTGGTATCGAAATCACTGATGAGGAAATCGACCAACTTCAAAGTGTAGCGGATGTAGTAGCGATTATTAAAGATAAAAAATAGCCAAAAGCAACATGCAAGTCATGTTGTTTTTTTATTTGCAGAAAAAAGGGAAACTTTTAGTAGAAATTGCGAATAAAGAGATGAGAAAGAAAAAGGAGGAATGTTTATGTATGTGACTGGCTTTTATCCGTGGTTTATTAAGTGGTTTTTAAAATAAAAATGAATGAATTGTTTATTTTCGAATTGTTTTTCGAATAGATAGGTAAGGAAAAAGGGAAGGAGACTATGTGATGTATTTACCAATCTTATTGCCATGGTTGATCAAATGGTATTTAAAATAAATGAAATTTACCTGTTCATTTTAAATTACTTCTCGAATAAAAAAGTGAGAAGAAAAGGAAGGAGATAAGGAAATGATTTCAGTAATTTACCCAATCTGGCTATTTAAGTGGCTTAGAGGTTAAAGATTAGATATATAGAAAAATATAGAGGAGAAGAAAGATGATAAACTTTGACAAAATGGAACAGAACTTTGCAGCTCTTACAGAAGAAGAGTTGATGGATATGGATGGGGGTTCTGTTACTGCTGTGGTAGTAGGAGGCATCTTACTTATTGGCGGTATTGCTTGGGGATACTTTATGTGATAATAGGGGGATAAAATGAATATGAATAATTTAAATAATTGGCCAGAGTTGACAGAAGACGAATTAATGAATACTGATGGAGGCGTGATCACATTCGCTACGATTGGTATTGGAGTGACTATTTTCCTTGGCGGTAGATTAATCGGGCAAGATTTAAAGCGTAGGTTTGGATAAAAAGTGATTAGGTATGAAAAATCGAAAAAATTTAATAGGCGTGCTTTTAATCAGTTTTGGAGCACTCTGCGTTCTAGGTGATTTAAATGTAATTACCTTTAAAGTTGATCAGTATGTAGGCTCGGAATTATGGATTCCGATCCTTATTTTAATGATGAGTTATTTGGATTCAGGCAAAAACAAGGTTTAAAGAGAACTATTGTTAGTGTGTGGGAAATACTATTGAATAGTCATCTTTTAGTTACTATCAATGAAAAAAGAACTAAAAAAATGGAGAAATAAACGAAGATTTCAGAAGAATTTTCAGTAATTATTATATCAGCTTCAGGAATAGTAGGGCTTTTGGTTGGAGTAGCTATTGGATTAGCCAGTATTATTTAAAAAGGAGAGAGAAAAATGAAAAAACTGGATGAAAAATTCGATATCATGACAGAAGCAGACTTATCTGTTACTGAGGGAGGCTTCATTGTTACTACTTCCACAGCAATAGCTTGGGGTGTATTAGGAGTAGCTTCTTATATGTATGGGCGTTATCTAGGAAGTAGACGCTAAGCTAAAAATTTGGGATAAAGTATGTAAGGAAATCAATTATGAATTACAACCTTAATCTCAATACACTCTTACCTAAACTAGCCACTATACTTCCTTTGTTGGCAATAGCTCTTAATCTCGCGCTTCATGTGATTCGTACAGGTTCATTAGTATCCTTTGATTGGCAATGGACTTTAGTTGGTTTGCTTGCTTCGGGCTATTTTGGTATTTTTTGCAAAGATTTGTCAAAAGATAATCAAAACTATAAATGATGAATCTGAATCAAAAGGATTTTGTGCATGTAAATGGCGGAGTTTTCCGCCTTTCTTGTTAGGTGAATAGGAGTCTACCATGAAACAATTTTTATTAGGATTCGCTGAGGGATATTTTACCGTATCACTCATTATCTACATCGTAACGTATTTGATTTTGAAAAAACCGATCAATACCCTATTTTATCCAGAAACCTATCCGATTCTACTTGGTCTGTTTTATGTAGGATACAAGTACAAAACAAAAGAAAGCAAGATTGGAAATTGATGGACCATCAGATTGGAGTTTGGTATGAAAGTTGTTCAATTACTACGCAAAGCTTGGCTAGAGACCACTGTATTATTTAGCTCGATGGCTTATCTAATTATTAGAATCGTAGCTGATGTAAACAAAATAAATCTACCTACATGGTTTGAATTTTTTGATATACCTACGATCTCCTTGTTTTTAGTGGTATTTATTTTATTGTATCGGGGCCAAGGAGAAAGAAAAGGAGAATAGAATGATTAGGATTGTAAAATATTTTCTACTATATTATTTTCCTATTTTTAATGAATATTTTCATCTTTACGATACTAGCAACTCTTGGATTTCAGGTGACAATGAGTGAAAGTAGTTATCTGGTACCCCCTGTGTTTTCGTTTATCGTTTTATATACCATTCATAAAAGAGGTGGGAAAGGTAAGAAATCTGTGTAATTGAATGATCTAGGCAGGACTCTTGTTCTGCCTATTTTCTTTGACAAAAAGTGCTGTTCAGGTATGAATATTGTTTTTTCAGAAATAATTTTCCGATTTCTTCTTCGTTTGGTTAAAATAATCTTACAAAGTTTTTAAGAGATTGTTAGAAAAAAGGAGATAGATATGAAATTTGGGAAAAGACACTATCGCCCTCAGGTGGATCAGATGGACTGCGGTGTAGCTTCATTAGCCATGGTCTTTGGCTACTACGGCAGTTATTACTCCTTGGCTCATCTACGAGAGTTGGCCAAGACGACCATGGATGGGACGACGGCTTTGGGCTTGGTCAAGGTGGCAGAGGAGATTGGCTTTGAGACGCGAGCGATCAAGGCGGATATGACGCTCTTTGACTTGCCAGATTTGACCTTTCCTTTTGTGGCTCATGTGCTCAAGGAAGGGAAATTGCTCCACTACTATGTGGTGACAGGTCAGGATAAGAAGACCATCCATATCGCTGATCCAGATCCTGGTGTCAAGCTGACCAAGATTTCCCGTGAGCGATTTGCGCAAGAGTGGACAGGGGTCAGTCTCTTTATGGCGCCATCTCCAGACTATAAACCTCATAAGGAGAAAAAACAGGGGCTCCTATCCTTCTTGCCCATCTTATTCAAACAGCGTGGGTTAATTACCAATATCGTACTAGCGACACTCTTGGTAACCCTGATTAACATTGTGGGTTCTTATTATCTGCAGTCTATCATTGATACCTATGTGCCAGATCAGATGCGTTCGACGCTGGGTATCATCTCTATTGGTTTGGTCATCGTCTATATCCTCCAGCAGATTTTGTCTTATGCTCAGGAATATCTCTTGCTGGTCCTTGGGCAACGCCTGTCAATTGATGTGATTTTGTCCTACATCAAGCATGTTTTTCACCTGCCGATGTCCTTTTTCGCGACACGCAGGACAGGAGAAATCGTGTCTCGTTTTACAGATGCCAATAGTATCATCGATGCGCTGGCGTCGACCATTCTATCGATCTTTTTGGATGTGTCGACGATTTTGATTATCTCGCTTGTCTTGTTTTCACAAAATATGACACTCTTTTTCATTAGTCTGCTTGCCCTTCCCATCTATACGGTGATTATCTTTGCCTTTATGAAACCTTTTGAAAAGATGAATCGGGATACCATGGAAGCCAATGCGGTTCTGTCTTCTTCTATCATCGAGGACATCAACGGTATTGAGACCATTAAGTCTTTGACCAGTGAAAGTTCACGCTATCAAAAGATTGATAAGGAATTTGTAGCTTATCTGAAAAAATCCTTTACCTATAGTCGGGCAGAAAGCCAGCAAAAGGCACTGAAAAAAGTTGCCCAGCTCCTGCTCAATGTTGCCGTTCTCTGGATGGGAGCTATTCTCGTCATGGATGGGAAAATGAGTTTGGGCCAACTGATTACCTATAATACTTTGCTTGTTTACTTTACCAATCCTTTGGAAAATATCATCAACCTACAAACCAAACTTCAGACAGCGCAGGTTGCCAATAACCGTTTAAATGAGGTTTATCTAGTGGCTTCGGAGTTTGAGGAGAAGAAAACGGTAGAAGATTTGAGTATGATGAAGGGGGATATGACCTTTAAACAAGTTCACTATAAGTATGGCTATGGTCGTGATGTCTTGTCGGATATCAATTTGACCATTCCTCAAGGGTCTAAGATGGCTTTCGTGGGAATTTCAGGATCAGGCAAGACCACTTTGGCCAAGATGATGGTTAATTTTTACGATCCAAGTCAGGGAGAGATTAGTCTGGGTGGTGTCAATCTCAATCAGATTGATAAAAAGGCCCTGCGCCAGTATATCAACTATCTACCTCAACAGCCTTATGTCTTTAACGGAACGATTTTGGAGAATCTTCTCCTTGGAGCCAAGGAGGGGACGACTCAGGAAGATATCTTACGGGCGGTTGAATTGGCAGAGATTCGGGAGGATATTGAGCGCATGCCACTGAATTATCAGACAGAATTAACTTCGGATGGGGCTGGAATTTCAGGTGGACAACGTCAGCGAATCGCTCTGGCGCGTGCTCTCTTGACGGATGCACCTATCTTGATTTTGGATGAGGCGACCAGCAGTCTGGATATTTTGACAGAGAAGCGGATCGTGGATAATCTCATGGCTTTAGACAAGACCTTGATTTTCATCGCCCACCGCTTGACCATTGCTGAGCGGACAGAGAAGGTTCTTGTCTTGGATCAGGGTAAGATTGTCGAAGAAGGCAATCATGCTGATTTGCTGGCTCGAGATGGCTTTTACGCCCATTTGGTGAATAGCTAGAAAGAGGAGAAGATGAAACCAGAATTTTTAGAAAGTGCGGAGTTTTACCATCGTCGTTACCATAATTTTTCCAGTCGCGTGATTTTACCTATGTCGCTTCTGCTCGTGTTTCTGCTAGGATTTGCAGTCTTTGCAGAGAAGGAGATTAGTTTGTCTACCAGAGCCACTGTCGAACCTAGTCGGATCATTGCCAACATCCAGTCGACTAGCAATCAACGCATCGTGGCCAATTATCTAGAAGAAAACAAACTAGTCAAGCAAGGGGATCTCCTCGTTCAGTACCAGCAAGGGGCGGAGGCTGTTCAAGCTGAAGCATACGCCAGTCAGTTGGAGATGTTTAAGGATCAAAAAAAACAGTTAGGATATTTGCAATCCAGTTTGAAAGAGGGGAGTGATCAATTTCCAGAGGCGGATAAGTTTGGTTACCAAGAGATGTTTCGGGACTATCTCAGCCAAGCTAGTAGTCTTAGAAGTAATGTTTCTCAGCAAAATGCCAGCATCTCCTCTCAAAATGCAGCAGCAAGTCAGAGTCAGTCCGAGATTGGCAATCTTATCAGACAAACACAGGATAAAATCCGAGACTACAACACAGCTAAGTCAGCGATTGAAAAGGGAGATCAACTGGATAGTCAAAATGCGGCCTACTCTTTTTACCAGACCTATAAAAACCAAGCTGGAGAAGATCCGCAAGCTAAATCGCAAGTTATTGCACAGGTGGATGCTCAAATTGCCCAGCTAGAGTCTAGTTTAGCTACTTATCGTGTACAGTATGCGGGATCTGGAGCTCAACAAGCCTACGCAAGTGGACTGGATAGTCAGCTTGAATCCCTTAAGTCCCAGCACCTAGTCAAAGTCGGTCAGGAATTAACCCTTTTGGATCAGAAAATTTTAGAAGCGGAGTCGGGTAAGAAAGTCCAAGGAGGTCTCCTAGATAAGGGGAAGATTACAGCAAGCGAGGATGGGGTACTTCACCTTAATCCTGAGACCAGTGATTCTACCATGGTCGCAGAAGGAACCCTACTAGCTCAACTCTATCCATCCTTGGAAAGGGAAGGAAAAACCAAACTCACAGCTTATCTTAGTTCAAAAGATGTTGCAAGGCTAAAAGTAGGTGATTCTGTTCGCTTCACTACAACCAAGGATGCCAACAAAGAGCTCGTTCTTGTTTCTGCGATTACGAATATTGATGCGACAGCTACCAAGACTGAAAAGGGAAATTTCTTTAAAATAGAGGCGGAGACAAGTCTGGCTCCTGAACAAGCAGAAGAGCTTCGCTACGGTTCAGAAGGACGTTTGACACTAATCACAGGAAAGAAAAGTTATCTGCGATATTACTTAGATCAATTTTTGAACAGAGAATAATGTTTGTTTTTAGCGCAATATTATACTTTTAAAACTGTAAAATGTTTTGGTTTTACAGTTTTTCTTAATATTAAAAAGAGCTAACTCCGACGTCGTTCGCAAATTCTTGCTATTTCCGTTATTTTGTAGTAGAATGAAGTAAAGAAATACGAAAGGCGAACTTTAAAATGTCAAAAAAACTGATCTATTCGGGAAAAGCCAAGGATATCTATACAACTGAGGATGAAAATCTCATTATTTCGACTTACAAGGATCAGGCAACTGCCTTCAACGGTGTCAAGAAGGAGCAGATTGCGGGTAAGGGAGTCTTGAATAATCAGATTTCATCTTTTATTTTTGAAAAGTTGAATGCTGCTGGTGTAGCGACTCATTTTGTGGAGAAACTTTCGGACACGGAACAACTCAATAAAAAGGTGGAGATTATTCCTCTAGAAGTTGTGCTCCGCAACTACACGGCTGGTTCCTTTTCAAAACGTTTTGGCGTAGAAGAAGGTATCGCATTTGAGACTCCGATTGTCGAATTTTACTATAAAAATGATGATTTGGATGATCCCTTTATCAATGACGAGCATGTGAAATTCCTTAAAATTGCGGATGACCAGCAGATTGC
>CAUVUZ010000039.1:0-13894 GCA_963555095.1 uncultured Streptococcus sp.
CTGGATCAGCCAAGACCATCTGACAAGCAGCTTGGCCCATCTTTCCCTTAAAACCAGCAATAATTACTCGAATACTCATCTCTACTCCTGTCTAAGATACAAAGGACGTTAGCTGCCCATGAAAAATAGGGAATGGCGCTGACTTTCCACGAAAGGCAAGACAGGCATCTTTTTTCAAGTGGCAGATAGTCCGTGTTCAATTTCTAAGATACAAAGCTTGTAAGAACAATTTAGACGATTGGTGTATAGCTCAAGGCAATACTGCCTTCTCCAAGGTGGGTTCCAATGACACTACCAAAGCTAACAATTGGAATCTCAGAAGTCACACCACTCTCCTTCAAAAGCTGACGTAAATCCGCCGCCTTTTGAGGTGCGTTACCATGAATGACTGTAATACGGTAGTCTCCATCTTTTGTCAACTCTTTGATGATTTCTACCAAACGTTTGATTGCCTTCTTTTCCGTACGAACTTTTTCGTAAACTTCAATCACCCCATGGTCATTAAAGTAGAGGATAGGCTTGATACTGAGGAGATTCCCTAAGACGGCTGCCCCATTTGACAAACGTCCTCCCTTAACCAAGTGGTCGAGGTCATCTACTATGATAAAGGCTGAATTATCAGCAATTTGGATAGCCAACTTCTCCTGAATCTGAGCAAAATCATCGCCCTGTTCTGCCCATTCAAAGGTACTCTCTACCATAAATCCTAGAGGGGAACTTGTGATATGGGTATCTGGAAAGGCAATGGTCAAGCCATCATACTCATCCAACATGTATTGGATGTTCTGATAAAAGCCTGAAATTCCTGACGAAAGAAAGAGTCCCAAGACATGGGTATAACCCTCATCTTTCAAGGAACTTAGAATCTCATCCAATTTGGCAATACTTGGTTGACTGGTCTTAGGCAATTCTTCAGACTGAGCCATTTTTTGATAAAATTCCTCAGCAGTCAGATTGACACCTTCAACATACTCCTCCCCATCAATATTAACAGGAATATCCAAGATAAATAGATTCTCTCTTTGCAGGGTCTTCTCCTCTAAATAGGCTGAAGAATCTGTAATGACAGCTAATTTCATGACTAAAACTCCAAATTGATCCCTGGAAGATCCAAGGCGATTTCTGTTACTTCATACGTCAAACGGTTGAGCATGTTCAAGCATGGACGTGCCAAGTTTTCGACTTCTTCTTGGTTAAATTCGCTTGGTTCGTTGACAATACGACCTTCCACATGGTTAACTTGGGAAATCGTTCCGCTGATGACAAATTTGTCAAAGACAATCATGAAACTCAAGATAACGACAAGCGAAGTCACTTGGTTTTCTTGGTCATGTTGGAGCAACTGAAAGTTCACGTCTACCTTGGTTTCAGGGGCTCCATTTTCATTTTCCCATTCAAAGTTGCGAGCATCAAAATGATACTGGCTAACAAATTCTTGTTCTCGTTTAAGATTCATTTTTCTCTCCCATTGCTACAATTTACTATGCAATTGTACCACATTTTTATCTTTTCATCTAGTTTTCTAGGCTTTAGTCAATTCCGATTTCATCTTTAACAACAGCAGCAATCGTATCTACGTAGTAGTTAACTTCTTCTGTTGTAGGAGCTTCCGCCATGACGCGCAAGAGGGGTTCTGTTCCACTTGGGCGGACAAGGATACGGCCGTTCCCTGCCATCTCTTCTTCCATCTTTTCGATGATAGTTTTAATGGCTGGTACTTCCATGGCTTTTTCTTTCATGGCATTTTCCACTCGGATATTAACCAGTTTTTGTGGGTAAATCGTCACTTCTGATGCTAGTTGAGACAAGCTCTTGCCTGTTTCTTTCATGATTTTAGTCAATTGGACAGCTGATAATTGACCATCACCAGTTGTATTGTAATCCATCAAGATAACGTGGCCTGATTGTTCACCACCAAGGTTGTAGCCTGATTTTCTCATTTCTTCAACGACATAGCGGTCACCAACTGCAGTGACTGCCTTATTGATGCCTTCGCGATCCAAGGCCTTATGGAAGCCAAGGTTAGACATAACCGTTGTCACAATGGTGTTTTGAGCCAACTGGCCTTTTTCAGAAAGGTATTTCCCGATGATGTACATGATCTTGTCACCATCGACGATGTCACCATTTTCATCGACAGCAATCAAGCGGTCACTGTCTCCGTCAAAGGCCAAACCAATAGCTGACTGGCTTTCTTTGACTTGTTCTTGGAGAGCTTCTGGGTGAGTTGAACCCACATTCAAGTTGATATTAAGACCATCTGGTGTTTCCCCGATAACAGTCAGTTGAGCACCCAAATCAGCGAAAATCTGACGAGCACTCGTAGCTGCTGCACCGTTGGCTGTATCCAAGGCCACTTTCATTCCCTCAAGAGGAGTTCCAGTTGAAACAAGGTAGCCCTCGTACTTACGTAAGCCTTCTGGATAGTCCACTAAGGTTCCCAAGCCTTCGGCACTTGGACGAGGAAGAGTGTCTTCTGTAGCATCTAGCAAAGCTTCGATTTCTGCTTCTTTGTCGTCATCAAGTTTGAAACCATCCCCGCCAAAGAATTTAATTCCATTATCAAGGGCTGGGTTGTGGCTGGCAGAAATCATAACACCTGCACTTGCTCCCTCTGTTTTTACCAAGTAAGCTACTGCTGGTGTTGCAAGAACACCGAGTTTGTAGACATGAATCCCTACTGAGAGGAGACCCGCTACCAAGGCAGATTCTAGCATTTCTCCTGAGATACGTGTATCACGTCCTACAAAGACTTTAGGGGCTTCCGTTTCGTGTTGACTGAGGACATAACCTCCAAAACGACCCAATTTAAAGGCCAATTCTGGCGTCAATTCTACGTTTGCTTCTCCACGGACTCCATCAGTCCCAAAATATTTACCCATTTTGTTAATCATCCTTTTCTACTATTTTGTTTATTCTTGTTTAGACGAGTCTGGTTTCGTTTCTGAACTCGTTGAAGACGAACTGCCCTCTGAGGAACTTGTTGACGAGTTACTCGAACTAGACGTTGCTGTTTTTGTTGTAATTTTCATAGTTGTGTCAAACGGCATAATGACACTTGGCAAGACATTTCCATTTTTATCAACTGCTTGTAGAGGAACAGAAGCCGAGTAGTTACCCGTTATCCGTTCACTTGTCGGCAAGATGGCAATGACACGATCTACTCTAGAGAGAGTCTCCTCGTCACTAATAACCGTCACTTTTTCATCTGACACAGTAACTGTATCGATTTTCACACGAGAATCAATCTGGCTAGGATCAATCTCTGGCACAACGATTACATTGTCTCGTTTTGCTTTTTTACCGACCTTCACTGTTATCTTTTGCGGTGTTGCAACAGCGGTCAAACCACTTGGTAGATTTTCTATGTTTAGAGGAACTTCGATGGTCCCTACACTGGCATTGGTTAAGTCAGCTGTCACCTTGAATTTACGCGTACTTTCCTGCATTTCGCTTGCCAAAGCAACTCTGTTTGACCCTGTCAGAAAGACCGTCACCTCAGATGTGAAGCCACTAATAAAGTACTGTTCACTGTCATAGTGGATATCAATTGGTACATTGAGTACCGTATTGGTATAGGTTTCCGTCCGCACCTGTCTGGCACTATTGCTATTCTGGTAGTTTGTAGAAGTCGCATAGATAAAGAGGATGCAGGCGAAAAAGAAGGAAGAAATGATATAAAGACTATTTTTTCTCATGTTTCAATCCTCCTAGCAAGCGCTCTTTCAAACCATGTTTTTCCTCTGATGTTGGAAGCAAGATTCTTCTTAACTCCGATTCAAACTCTTCCAAGGTCAAATCGTGCTTAAAGACTCCATTATAGGTGATTGAGATTCCACCTGTTTCCTCCGAAACCACAAAGGTAAGAGCATCTGATACTTCCGACAAACCAATCGCCGCCCTGTGACGCGTTCCAAACTCTTTGGAAATCTCTGTATTTTCAGTTAGTGGCAAGTAAGCTGAGGTAACAGCAAGCCGATCTTCTCGGATAATGACCGCTCCATCGTGCAAGGGAGTGTTAGGAATAAAAATATTGATGAGCAATTCAGCTGAAATCTTTGCATCTAGGGGAATCCCCGTCGAGATGTATTCCTGCAAGGTTCTCACTCGCTGCACTGCTACTAGCGCACCAATCTTACGCGGGCTCATGTATTCGACTGATTTCACAAAGGCACGAATCATCTGCTCTTCTGCACTAATAGGTGCATTGGAGAAGAAATCAGTAGCCCGGCCCAACCGCTCTAGACCCGTCCGAATCTCCGGTGAAAAGATGACTACTGCTGCAATGACCCCGTAGGTGATGATCTGATTGATCAACCAGGAAATGGTCGTTAAACCAATCATATTGGAAAGAATCTGGGCTAGAATAAAAACTAAGACTCCACGGACCAATATCATAATCTTGGTGCCTGCAATAGCTTTAGTAAAATGATATAAAATATAAGTCACAATCAGAATATCAATCAGATTGATGACGATACTCCAAGGACTTGAAAACAAACTCGTCCAGTACTGTAAATTGGATAATTGTTGAAAATTCATCCTTGGCCTCCTCCCTGTCAAAACACGTTCCGTCCTATTATACCATTTTCTAACAATTTTTTCCCTATCCTACTTCATTTTAATTTGATTAAAAATATGATAAAATAAACTGACTAGAAAAAACGAAGGAGAAATTATGTCTCAACTCTATGACATTACCATTGTAGGTGGCGGTCCCGTCGGCCTCTTTGCTGCCTTTTACGCCCACCTACGCCAAGCCAAAGTCCAAATCATCGACTCTCTTCCACAGCTCGGTGGTCAACCAGCCATCCTCTACCCTGAGAAGCAAATCCTTGATGTGCCAGGTTTTCCAAACTTAACTGGAGAAGAGTTGACCAATCGCTTGATTGAACAGCTAAACAGCTTTGAAACACCTGTTCACCTCAACGAAACCGTTCTTGAAATCGAGAAACAAGATCAAGGTTTTACCATCACAACCAACAAGGGAAGCCATCTGACCAAAACAGTCATCATTGCCATGGGGGGCGGTGCCTTCAAACCACGGCCACTCGAATTAGCTGGCGTCGAAAATTATGAAAATATCCACTACCACGTTTCCAACATCCAGCAATACGCTGGTAAGAAGGTGACCATCCTTGGTGGAGGGGACTCAGCAGTGGACTGGGCTCTGGCTTTTGAAAAAATTGCCCCAACTACTCTTGTTCACCGCAGAGATAACTTCCGTGCCTTGGAGCACAGTGTTCAAGCCCTGCAAGAATCATCTGTGACTATCAGGACACCATTCGTTCCTAGCCAACTCCTTGGAGATGGAAAAACACTCGATAAACTAGAAATCACAAAAGTCAAATCGGATGAAACCGAAACTATCGAAGTAGACCACCTCTTTGTCAACTATGGTTTTAAATCTTCTATCGGCAACCTTAAAAATTGGGGACTGGATCTCAACCGACATAAGATTATCATCAATAGCAAGCAAGAATCCAGCCAAGCGGGTATTTACGCTATCGGGGACTGCTGCTACTATGAAGGTAAAATTGATTTGATTGCGACAGGACTGGGTGAAGCTCCAACTGCTGTCAACAATGCTATCAACTACATCGACCCAGAACAAAAGGTACAACCAAAACACTCTACAAGTTTATAAGAAAAGAACCACGAATTGAACGGTCCGTGGTTCTTTAATTTCCTATCTTTACTCCTCCAACACTTTCTCATATTCTTTCTTTTTGCCATCTATGGTCTCAATAACTTTTGAGGCAAACTCGCCCTTCATAGATACATCTATTTTATTATTTACCGCACTTAGACTTTCTTGGATACTATTAATGGTTAAACGAGTATTTTTCTTAGCTTCTTGCTCGATTTGATTAATTTCATAATTTTTAGCAGGAGCCAATATCTGCCTAACAAATAAACGCTCGATTTCTTTTTCTATTTCACGAAAACCATCATCCACACCAGAAACAAAATCAAATATATAATTAAATAAATCCATCCGCGTTACTCTCTTTTATCTTGTATTTGTCTTTGCTTAGCCAGAATTTGAGTTAGTTCTTCATCAAGCTCACGGTATTCACGACTATACTTCTGTTTAGCATTGCTTTCTTCTGTTTCTAGCTGATCAAGTCTTTTTCTATATGCTAAATCCATTTGCTGACTATAATCTGTAGCTAGTTGATTCAGCTGATAGTGTAGCATAGAAGTGTCTCCTTCTATCTGACTCAGCATATGACTTGCTACTGTATGTTTTTCCTCAAGCATCCGATGCAAATCATTCAATCTATAATCACACTCTAATTTTTCATTCTCTATTTTTTTACGTGAGTGATAATAGTCTTCCTCCAATTCTTCTAATTGCCGTCTCTTTTTCCAAATTTCTTGGTCTATCATGTCAACTTTTTCCATTGTCTAAATTTTTCAGCCAACTCCTTATCTGTTTCTAATTTCTTTTGAATACCTTTCTTGGTCTGAGTTTCTAAATCTATACAATCTTTTTCCAATTGAGACACCTTATCAACAACTGGATCTAATAGTTTCTCAATAACCCCGATAGTTGTTTCATAGGTAGCTCCTCCTTCTATATATGCATTTTCCATCTCTGATGGACTAAGGATAAAGCCCCAAGGGACTTGTCTACGGGAAGCAAATACTTTTCTTGCATCTTCTACTGCTTCATCTCTTATACTTTTGATGATACTTTTCCCCTCTGTAGACATTAGACTGATGCTTGCTGCTGCAATACCTGCTTGCTCCGAATCTAGGAACAATTGCTCTTCCTTTGTATAACCACCTTCTGATAGTTTCTCCTTGAGTAGTGTATAGTTATCCATCTGGAGTAAATAGTCATTATAAATGACCGTACTGGTGTTTGACAGTATTTTAATCTTCCCATTTTTATCCAGCTGGTAGCCATAAGTCATGTGTTGGTTCACAAAGTCTTCTTTTGTACTATCCACGTAATAAACTAAGCCAACCGATCCGATACTTCCCTTGACCATATCCCTACCAACCATACTGATAGGATCATCTGGATCAGCATAGTTATGGATCCTCGTCTTAATAGAGTCTACAACTTTCCTTTGTTCAGGGCTTAGTATCCTATAGATATCTGGGCCGTTATAGATATAAGCCTGTTGGATACGTTTGACTTGATCTGCCTGTAGGGCAGCCATAGAATACTGAGCATCCATAGAACCGAGTGAATGTCCATAGACATTAATCTTGGCATTGGGATATTTTTCCATGATGTCTTTTAAAGCTCTTGCAGAAGCCTTTAGCTGTTCGGTAGACTTGTCTTGATAGCTAAGGTCTTTTTGCAACATAATTCTCTTGGCTATAACTGCATCGTTTTCTGCCCAGTCATTCCAGACATCTGGTGCTTCATTCAAAATATGATCTGGACCCGTAGAACCACGAAAAAGGACCGTTACTTCCTGTACCTTATCAGCTTTTTCATTGGGATTTTTTACAACCGCATAAACCTGCTCACCCGCTCCTGTAGTATTGTTGTAGACTTGGGTGACATAACCTACATTTTGATTATACTGAGTATTAACCTCATATTTATTTTCTTTCATGTTAGGTTGGTACTCTGTCATTGCTATCTGAAGATGAGGATCGTTAATATATTTTTCCGGCATAACTATCATTCCTCTTTTTTATAATATTTATCACGAGTCTGCCAAAATTTAGGAGTACTTCCATAAAATGCTGAAGTATAATCTCCGTCAGACTTTTCAATTAAATTATAATCTACAAGCATTTCATCATCATCATTGATTATTAAAGAAACCATCAGCCCACCCATTGGATTATAACTTAATGAATCTTGTTTCACTTGATAAGAATGTATAAATCCTTTTTCAGTAAAAGCATGTGGATCTTCTTTCTTTAAATATTCTTCATAAACCTTCTTTGCCTCATCACTTGTCGCGATGGCAATCATTTCTTGTTTCTTTTGATATTGGTGCATGCTACAGCCTCCTACTGCTATTCCAATTACTGCTAAAATACTGAATAAAATAATCATGCTTTTTTTAGGTTTTTTCATGGTGCCTCCTTTACGCTATCCTATCAATAAATTAGAAATGAACTTACTCATAGTATAGCATAACTTTCCTGTACATCCTCAGCTTTTTCATCAGGATTTTTTACCACTGCATAAACCTGCTCGCCCGCTCCTGTGGTATTGTTGTAGACTTGGGTGACAGTGCCAAGTTCTCTTTCATATTGGTCATATAAAGTTCTTTCCTCGCCCATATTATCCTGATACTCTGCCATTGCAGTTTGAAGATTATTTTCTTTAATATAATTTTGTGTCATTCATTATTTCCTTTCAAAAGTTTGGATAATTTTGGTGAAGTAGAATAATATGCTGAATGGTATGAGCCATCTTTGTTTTCAATCAAATTATAATTTATATTTAATTCATTATCTTTGTTGATAACCACCGAAACCATCAATCCTCCCATTGGATTATAATCTAAGCTACTTTCATCAACAACATAATCCTGGATGACACCTGCATTAGTAAATGCATTAGGATCTTTCGATTTCATAAAATGTTCATAAACCTTCTTCGCCTCATCGCTGGTCGCGATGGCAATCATTTCTTGTTTCTTTTGGTATTGGTGCATGCTACATCCTCCTACTGCTATTCCAATCACTGCTAAAATACTGATTAAAATAATCATACTTTTTTTAGGTTTTTTCATAGTGCCTCCTTTGTGCTACAGTATAACTTATCTATAGTATACCATAGATTATGGGGTTTACTTCCTTTAAAATTCTTCTCACATATTTACTAACTTCAAGAAAAACAACCACGGATTGAATAATCCGTGGTTTTATAGTTCATCTGCTAATTTATTTATTTTTCTGAGTCTGTGGTTGACACCACTTTTGGTCAGGGGATTGCTCAGGCTATCTGCCAACTGCTGGATAGAGTAATCTGGATGCTGAATCCGCAACTGAGCTACCTCCTGCAAATCCACGGGTAAATTTTCCAAACCCATTCTATCTTTGATTTTACTGATATTGTTGATGGTCTTCATACTAGCAGAAACCGTTCGAGCGATATTGGCTGTTTCAGCGTTATTGGCTCGATTGAGATCGTTACGAGTTTCACGCAAAATCTTGACGCGCTCAAAATTATCACGCGCCTGCATGGCCCCAATCACGATCAAGAAATCCATGATGTCTTCTGCACGCTGGAGATAGGTAACTACACCTTTCTTGCGCTCAATGACCTTAGCGTCCAGCAAAAATTGCTGGAGGAGAGAGGCCAATCCTTGGGCATGGTCCAGATAAACGGAACTAATCTCCAACTGGTACTTGCCAGACTCAGGATCTCTTATGCTACCATTTGCAAGAAAGGCCCCACATAAGTAAGCACGACCAGCTTCTTCATCTGCTAAAATATCGGGATCAATACCTGTCTCCAAACCAAAGAAGGAATCCGCAAGCCGCAAATCAGCTAAAAGCTCCTGCACCCTCTCATCGGTATAGACCGTATAAACACGATTCTTACGAAGATTGCTTCTCTGATGGTGACGAATCTCTGACTTGATATCATAAAAATGGAGAAAGGACTCATAGAGATGACGAGCTAACTTGGCATTTTCGGTCACGACGGACAAGGTCAAGCCCGAACTAGATAGCCCGATACTGCCAGACATCTTGATAATGGCCGATAGTTCATAACGGCTGAGATGGTGTTGACCAAGAATTTCCTCTTTTACTGCAACTGTGAAACTCATTTTCTCACCTGTATGATGCGCATCAATTCATCCACAATCAAATCCCCATCGTGGAAGGCTCCTCCATTTTCCAAACGAAGGAAATTGGAAGAAATTACACGAGGCACCTGCTTGCAGAGACCAGCAAAATCATGTTCCACCTGAACCAAATATTCATCGAAACGGTTGGTATTCATGTATTCTCTAGGAACCTTTTCGATATTGACCAAGACCGTATCAATAAAAGACCGACCTAAATGGCGATGAAGAACTTCCACATGGTCACTGTCTGAAAAGTGCTCTGTTTCCCCACGCTGGGTCATGATATTGCAAACGTAAGCTATCTCCGCCTTGGTCTCCAAGAGTGCTTGCCCAATCTCCTCAATGACAATATTGGGCAATATCGATGTAAAGAGGGAACCAGGCCCCAAGACAATCATATCACTCTCGAGAATGGTATTGACTACTCGACGGCTGGCTTGGGGTGTTTCATCATCCAAGGTATTGGTCACATAGACATGGTCGATCATGCCTGGATGATCTGCAATGTGGCTCTCACCTGCCACCTCAGAACCGTCTTTAAAGACTGCATGCAGTGTCAGAGGGTGATCACTCGAGGGGTAAATCTTTCCTGTTGTATGAAAGAACTTACTGAGTAATTGCATAGCATTGTAGGTAGATCCTTGCATTTCAGAAAGCCCTGCTATGATGATATTCCCTAGAGGATGACCCGCAAAAGCACCAGCCTCTTCTGAGAAACGGTACTGAAAAACCTTCTCATAAAACTTAGGCATATCCGACATGGCTACCAGAACATTGCGAAGATCACCTGGCGGTGTCAGCTGTTGGATATTCTTTCTTAGCTCACCAGAAGATCCACCATCATCAGCTACCGTTACGATGGCTGCGATATCAACATCCTTTTCTCGCAAGCTTTTCAAAATGACGGGGATACCAGTTCCCCCACCAATCACCGTTATTTTGGGTTTTCTCATGAACGGTTTACCGTCTCCTTTCTTCGGTCTTTGTCACGATGGCTTTCATTGACAGGCCAGTTTTTAGCAAGGTCCTCAGCAATTCGTTTTGCAAAGGCAACACTACGGTGTTGTCCACCTGTACATCCTACTGCAATGGTTAAAACAGACTTGCCTTCTTTTTTGTAACTTGGCAAAATGGGTTCAATCAAGGCGAGTAAGTGCTGATAGAAACTTTCAGACTCTTCATGATTCATCACATAGTCATAAACTGCTTGATCCTCACCTGTCTGATTACGGAGTTCAGGGAGGTAGTATGGGTTTGGTAAGAAACGGACATCAAAGACCAAGTCTGCATCGATAGGAATACCATACTTGAATCCAAAAGACATGACTTCGATACGGAAAGACTGGGCTTGTTCTTGGTCCGAAAATTGCTCAGCAATGGTTTTACGAAGTTCACGCGGGGTGAGTTCTGTCGTATCCACCACATTTTGGCTCATGTTTTTCAAAGGAGCCAAAAGTTCACGCTCCAGCTTGATGCCGTCTAAAATCCGACCATCCGCTGCTAGAGGGTGACTTCGTCTAGTTTCCTTATAGCGTGCCACCAATTCCTTATCTGCTGCGTCTAAAAAGAGGATTTTGAAGTCCAAATCATCTTGGTTTTCCAATTCATCCAAAACGGCCTGAATCTCCGAAAAGAAGGAACGGCTCCGCATATCCACCACCAGGGCTAACTTATGGTCATCATCCTTGGTCTCTACCAACTGCAAGAACTTTGGCAAGAGGGCTGGTGGCATATTGTCAATAGTGAAATATCCCAAATCCTCGAAGGACTGAATGGCTACCGTTTTCCCTGCGCCACTCATCCCTGTCACAATTACCAGGTGAAGTTGTTTCTTTGTCATCTATCTCTCCTTATATCAAAAAAAGTTTGGCAGAGCCAAACTTCAACTAGCTTATCCAATCTCTGCGATCACTTCAATTTCGACTTTTACATCACGAGGAAGACGTGCAACCTCTACAGCTGAACGAGCTGGAAATTCCTCTTTAAAGGCCGTTTGGTAAACCTCGTTAAAAGGAACAAAGTCATTCATATCGCTCAAGAAGCAAGTTGTTTTGACGACATGGTCAAAATCTGTTCCTGCTTCAGCCAAAATAGCACCGATATTTTTCAAGACTTGTTCGGTCTGTTCTTGGATCGTTTCTCCTACAATTTCCCCAGTTTCAGATGAAAGAGGAACTTGACCGCTTGCAAATAAAAGATTGCCAACGATTTTTCCTTGAACATAAGGTCCGATAGCCTTTGGAGCTTTATCTGTATGAATTGTTTTTGCCATTTCTTTCCCTCACAATTTTTCTAATATTGCATCCCAAGCCTGATCCATCCCTGCCTTGCTGACAGATGAAAAGAGGATGAAGTCGTCACTTGGGTCAAAGTTTAATTTCTTTTTGATTGCTGATTCGTGCTTGTTCCACTTACCACGAGGAATCTTGTCCGCCTTGGTCGCAACGATGATAACCGGAATCTCATAATACTTGAGAAATTCGTACATCTGCACATCATCTGCTGACGGGTCGTGGCGGAGATCCACCAAACTGACAACCGCACGGAGATTTTCCCGAGTCGTTAGGTACTCCTCAATCATGCGCCCCCACTTTTCACGCTCCTTTTTGGAAACGCGGGCATAGCCATAACCTGGTACATCCACAAAGCGCATCTTGTCATCAATGTTGAAAAAGTTGAGCAACTGAGTTTTACCAGGTTTCCCCGATGTACGAGCCAGATTTTTGCGGTTGAGCATGGTGTTGATAAAGCTAGATTTGCCAACATTTGAACGCCCTGCAAGGGCAATCTCTGGCAGGTCATCCTGCGGATAGTGGGACTTGTTTGCCGCACTGAGCAAGATTTCAGCATTGTGTGTATTGATTTCCATAGTCACCTCTAGGCTGTTTCTAGGATTGGTTTTTCCGTTCCATCGACAGCTTCTTTTGTGATGCGGACCAATTTCACATTTTCTTGACTTGGCACTTCAAACATAACGTCTAGCATGGTTTCTTCGATGATTGAGCGAAGACCACGCGCACCAGTTTTACGTTCGATAGCCTTATTGGCGATTTCTTGAAGGGCTTCATCGTCAAATTCCAACTCAACGTCATCATAAGAAAGCAAGGTCTGGTATTGTTTGACCAAGGCATTTCTTGGCTCTTTCAAAATGCGAACCAAGTCATCCACAGTCAACTGCTCCAGAGCTGCAAAGACAGGCAAGCGTCCAATCAACTCAGGAATAATTCCGAATTTTTGAATATCTTCTGCGATGATCTCTTGCATGTAAGAGCTGTTTTCGTCAATGGCCTTGTTGTTTTGTCCGAAACCAATGACTTTTTCTCCCAAACGCTGTTTGACAATTTCTTCGATTCCATCGAAGGCACCGCCCACGATGAAGAGGATATTCTTGGTATCCACTTGAATCATTTCTTGTTGTGGATGTTTACGTCCGCCTTGAGGAGGGACGCTAGCTACAGTTCCTTCGATAATCTTGAGAAGGGCTTGTTGCACCCCTTCACCAGAAACATCACGCGTGATAGACACGTTCTCGCTCTTCTTAGCAATCTTGTCAATCTCATCCACGTAGATAATTCCACGTTCTGCACGTTCGATGTTAAAGTCAGCTGCCTGCAAGAGTTTGAGGAGGATATTTTCCACGTCCTCACCAACATAACCAGCCTCAGTAAGTGCTGTTGCATCTGCAATGGCAAATGGTACATTCAAACTTCTAGCAAGAGTTTGAGCAAGGAAAGTCTTCCCTGACCCAGTTGGGCCAATCATTAGAATGTTTGATTTTTGCAAATCCACATCTTCTGACTCTTCACGAGTATCATGAAAATTGATGCGTTTGTAGTGGTTATATACAGCTACTGCCAGAGCACGTTTGGCACGATCTTGACCGATCACATAGTGATTCAAAATGTTTAGGAGTTCGATTGGTTTTGGTACCTCAGACAAGTCCGCCAAAACTTCCTCAGCCAACTCCTCACGAATAATTTCCTGGGCCAACTCCACACATTCATTACAGATAAAGGCATTGTTCCCAGCAATTATTTTTTTAACTTCTTCTTGGCTTTTGCCACAAAATGAGCAATAAACCATCATATCATTTTTCCTATTTGTAGGCATGA
>CAUVUZ010000040.1:0-13476 GCA_963555095.1 uncultured Streptococcus sp.
TTACAGGAAATGAAAAAGCTCATCCAGATGATGACATCATGATGAGCTATGCAGCGAAAGGCTTTGTTGAAGGAGTCAAGGACGCTGGCGGAATTCCCATCATCCTTCCGATTGGTGATCAAGAAATGGCATGCCATTACATCGCTATGATTGATAAACTCATCCTAACAGGTGGGCAAAATGTTGATCCAAAATTCTATGATGAACCTAAAACCATTGACAGCGATGACTACAATCTTCAAAGAGACCAGTTTGAATTAGCCCTTATCAGAGAAGCCATCAAGCAGAAGAAACCAATTTTCTCTGTTTGTCGGGGTACCCAGCTTTTCAATGTCGCTATGGGAGGTACGCTTCACCAAGATATCGAGGATCATTGGCAGGACTGTTCAGCCGAATACACGACCCAACGCCTCGTAACGGAGCCTGATACAATTCTCCGAGAAATCTACGGAGAAATCTCTCATATCAACTCCTTCCACCACCAGAGTATTAAAGATCTAGCCTCAAATCTTAAGGTTGTAGCACATGATCCTAAAGATGGAATCATTGAGGCTGTGACAACTACGGACGGCTTTCCTTATCTTGGTGTCCAATGGCATCCTGAATTTCTCTTTGAAAATCGACCCAAAGATAAAACGCTATTTGACTATGTTGTTAACGAACTCTAAATCAGATCCGTCTTTTCACGGTAACTAAAGTAATCCGAGTGCGAGACAATCAGGTGGTCCAAGAAAACAATTCCCATCAGTTCGCAGGCTTCCTTGACTAGCTTAGTGACATGGTCATCATTTCGACTAGGAGATACGGCACCAGATGGATGATTGTGAACGAGAATCACTGAGGTAGCCATATGCTTCAAAGCATAGTGAAGGATTTCCCTCGGTTCAGCAATACTGCGTGTCGCAGATCCGATAAAAATAGTTTGCTGATGGATGATTTGATTTTGAGTATTGAGATAGAGCGCCACTAGGTGCTCTTGTTTTTTGTCGCCAAGTTCCTGTTGCATTTTCTTGGCTAGCTTTTGACTACTGAGAATACTTTCCATCTCAAGAGTTTCATGTTTGTGAATACGATGTCCCAGTTCAATCACCGCTTGTAGTTCAATGGCCTTAATCCGTCCAATACCAGACAAACTCTGCAATTCCTGCAGGGTCATTTTTTTCAAATCAGTTAAGCTGTTGAGACTATTCAAGACTTTTTGAGCAATTTCAAAAACGTTGGCCTGACGCGTTCCAGTTCTGAGCAGAATTGCTAGCAATTCTTGATTGCTCAGAGCCTCTACTCCTTCTTTAACTAGTCTTTCTCTAGGCAAGAGTGAATCTTCTTGGAATGAAATACTGTACATAAAAATCCTCCTCACTTTATTATTCGTGAGAAGGATGGAAAATTAGATTTTTTTCTCAATTGGGGCTACGCTGGCTAGGAGTTTTTTCAGCCCTACTTCTGGGAAATTGATTTTCAATTCCTGAGTAGCGCCACTACCCGACACTTCAAGGACCGTTCCTTCACCCCACTTTTTGTGAAGTGCAATATCTCCAATAGACCAGCTTGTATCAGTCGAATCTTTTTTATTTCCTCCTGCAAACTGTCCAAATGGAAGACCACTTGACTGGATAGAGCTTGGTGCGGCATTGCGTTTCCGTTCTTGAAGGGCCTGGGCTAAGCTCATACCTTGACCAAAAGCCACTCCACCACTGCTATAAGAGGCTTTAAAGCTAGTATTCGCTGGACGGGCCAAACCTTGATACTCAAGCAAGTCCGAACTAATTTCATTGATAAAACGAGTTGGGCGATTATAGTTTGTACGACCGAAAAGCAAGCGTGAGTTGGCATTAGTCAGATAGAGGATCTTTTCTGCACGCGTGATTCCTACATAGGCCAAACGGCGTTCTTCTTCTAGCTCATCTGGATCTTCAGCTGCACGGCTAAGCGGAAAGACATTTTCCTCCATCCCGATGATAAAGACAACTGGGAACTCAAGTCCCTTAGCAGCATGCAAGGTCATCAAGGTCACTTCTGATGTCTCCTGACTTCCCGAATCCGTGTCTGCAATCAAAGCCAAATCATTCAAGAAACGACTGAGTTTATCTAAACCTGTTTCCTCTTCTTGACTATCAGGATTGTCGTCAAAGTTCTTGGTAACAGATAGGAACTCCTCGATATTTTCAACCCGCGCCTTGCTTTCCAAGGTTGCCTGAGCATTAAGAATATCAACATAACCTGTTTTTTCTAAAACAGCCTCAACTAACTCTGTAATGGTTAACTGGTCCAGTTGCTCGCGCAAATCCAGAATCATATTTGCAAAATCCCAGATAGACTGGGCTGCTTTCCCTTTGATGCCAGACAACATGATATTGGCTGAAGCATCTAGCATAGACATGTTTTGCATATTCGCAAAGTCGCGAATTTTCTCAACGGTTCCTGGGCCAATTCCACGTTTTGGTTCGTTAATAATGCGCTCAAAACTGATATTATCACTCAAATTGGCAATGAGGTTAAGATAAGCGATAATATCACGGATTTCCTTACGGCTGTAGAACTTGGTTCCGCCAACCATAGTATAAGGAATATTGGACTTTAGGAGGGCTTCCTCAATAGTACGGGATTGCGCATTAGTCCGATAAAGAACTGCAAAATCCTTGTGGAGGAAGTTTTGAGTGCGACCAAGTTCATCGATGGTTTTGGCTACAAAAACAGCCTCATCCTGTTCGTCATCTGCACGATAATAAACGATTTGCTCCCCATCGGCATTCTGGGTCCAGAGATTCTTGGGGCGGCGATTTTGATTGTTTTTGATGACGTCATTGGCAGCTTGGAGAATGGTTTTAGTTGAACGATAATTTTCTTCTAACAAAACGACCTTGGCTTGAGGATAATCTTTCTCGAAATCCAAGATATTCTGCATATCAGCCCCACGCCAACCGTAGATAGACTGGTCCGCATCTCCAACTACGCAGATATTTTTAAAGCGTGAAGCCAAGAGTTTGACCAGTTGGTACTGGGCATGGTTGGTATCTTGGTACTCATCAACATGGATGTACTGGAACTTCTGCTGGTAGTAGGTCAAGACATCAGGATTCTGATCAAAGAGACGCAGGGTCAGCATAATCAAATCATCAAAGTCAACGGACTCGGACTGACGAAGCTCCTTCTGATAAGCTGTATAACACTGGGCCACGATTTGCGTATACATATCACCAGCTTGAGCAGCATAAGCCACATCATCAATTAGGTCATTCTTAGCATTGGAAATAGTCCCCAAAATGGTCCGTTCATTCCATTTTTTCGGATCCAAGTTTAATTGCTTGAGAATGCGCTTCATAAGAGTTCGCTGTTCTCCTGGATCTACAATAGTGAAATTACGATTGTAGCCAATATGATCCGCATCACGACGCAAAATACGAACACACATGGAGTGAAAGGTCGCAATCAAACAGTCTTGGGTTGCTGGGTTGAGCCCATAGGCACGCTCCTTCATCTCACGCGCAGCCTTATTGGTAAAGGTAATGGCCAAGATATTCCAAGGATTAACCATCTTTTCATCAATCAAATAAGCAATACGGTGGGTCAAAACTCGGGTCTTCCCAGAACCAGCCCCCGCCATGATTAACAAGGGCCCTTCTGTCGTTTGCACCGCCTCAGCTTGACGGTCATTCATTCCATTCAATAATGCGTTCATTTTCTCTTCCTTACTCTTGAAGTCAATGTTTCTATTATATCAAAAATCAGGGAAAATATCTTTACCTAGACTTATTGCGTCTAGAAAGTAACTCTATTATCAGCTGAAGACAACTCCTTAAATCTAGATAAAAAAATGAGCTTGGATATTATTTCCAAACTCATTTGAAATCAATTGCAATATACTAGAACAATCCTAGAACGGTTCCATCACTTTCAACATCCATATTGAGAGCGGCTGGACGTTTTGGAAGACCTGGCATGGTCATAACATCACCAGTAAGGGCAACGATAAAACCTGCACCCAATTTTGGTACCAATTCACGAATGGTAATTTCAAAGTTTTCTGGAGCTCCAAGTGCATTTGGATTGTCAGAGAAACTGTACTGAGTCTTAGCCATACAGATTGGCAATTTGTCCCAACCATTCTGAACGATTTGGGCAATTTGCGTTTGGGCTTTCTTCTCAAAGTTCACTTTGCTACCGCGATAGATTTCAGTGACAATCTTTTCAATCTTTTCTTGTACAGAAAGGTCGTTGTCGTAAAGACGTTTGTAGTTTGCTGGATTTTCAGCGATAGTCTTGACAAGCGTTTCAGCAAGAGCTACTCCTCCTTCTGCACCATCAGCCCAGACACTAGCCAACTCAACTGGCACATCGATTGAAGCACAAAGTTCTTTCAGGGCTGCGATTTCAGCTTCTGTATCAGAGACAAATTCGTTAATCGCAACAACTGCTGGAATACCAAACTTACGGATATTCTCAACGTGGCGTTTCAAGTTAGCAAAACCTACGCGAACTGCTTCTACATTTTCCTCTGTCAAAGCATCTTTAGCTACACCACCATTCATCTTAAGGGCACGAAGGGTTGCGACGATGACAACAGCATCTGGAGATGTTGGCAAGTTTGGCGTCTTAATATCAAGGAATTTCTCAGCACCAAGGTCTGCACCAAAACCAGCTTCAGTAACAGTATAATCAGCTAAGTGAAGGGCTGTAGTCGTTGCCAAAACAGAGTTACATCCATGAGCGATATTGGCAAATGGACCACCGTGTACAAAGGCAGGTGTACCGTAAATTGTCTGAACCAAGTTAGGTTTGATAGCATCTTTCAAAATCAAAGCCAAAGCACCCTCAACTTGTAAATCACCTACAGAAACTGGTGTACGGTCGTAACGATAACCAATAACGATATTGGCCAAACGGCGTTTCAAATCTTCAATATCAGTCGCCAAGCAAAGAATTGCCATGATTTCAGAAGCAACGGTAATATCAAAACCATCCTCACGTGGAATACCATTTAGAGGACCACCAAGTCCAATGGTAACATGACGAAGAGCGCGGTCATTCAAGTCCACAACGCGTTTCCAAAGGATACGACGTTGGTCGATTCCCAGCTCATTTCCTTGGTGCAGGTGATTGTCGATCAAAGCAGAAAGGGCATTGTTGGCAGTTGTAATGGCATGCATATCCCCAGTAAAGTGAAGGTTGATGTCCTCCATTGGCAACACTTGGGCATAACCACCACCGGCTGCACCTCCCTTGATCCCCATGACTGGACCAAGAGATGGTTCGCGAATGGCAATCATGGTTTTCTTACCAATCTTGTTCAAGGCATCCGCAAGACCAATGGTAATAGTTGACTTCCCTTCACCTGCAGGTGTTGGATTGATAGCAGTTACCAAGATCAATTTTCCAACTGGATTACTCTCAACTGCACGAATTTTATCAAAACTGAGCTTAGCCTTGTACTTTCCGTACAACTCCAAATCATCGTAAGAAATACCCAGTTTCTCTACAACATCAACGATTGGTTTCAACTCAATACCCTGTGCGATTTCAATATCTGTTTTCATTCAAAACTCCTCTAATCTCTAATGTGATAATTCATTATAACACAAAACAAGATTTTTAACACCTTTAAACTCTCAAAACGTTCGTAAATATCAATATTTCAAGGGTTATAATAGCGCTTTTTAAAATTTTATATGCTTTTATAGTTTTAGACTATAGTATTCCTGCGTTTTAACAAAAATTTATCGCTTTCATTTTACTTAACGTTTATTTTTGTGTACAATAGTCCTATGAAAATTTTAGTTACATCGGGCGGTACGAGTGAAGCTATAGATAGCGTCCGCTCTATTACGAACCATTCTACTGGTCGCTTGGGGAAAATCATCACAGAAACCTTGCTTGCTGCAGGGCATGAAGTTTGTTTGATTACTACTAACAGAGCTCTTAAGCCAGAACCTCATCCCCATTTAACCATTCTAGAAATCAAAAATACTAATAATCTTCTTTTAGAGATGAAAGAGCGAGTTTCGAATTATCAAGTCCTGATTCATTCGATGGCAGTTTCTGACTACACTCCTGTTTATATGACAGGGCTGGCAGAAGTTGAGGCCAGTTCTAATCTGGAAGAATTCTTAGACAAGCAAAACAAAGAAGCTAAGATTTCTTCAACTGATGAGGTACAGGTTTTATTCCTGAAAAAAACACCCAAAATCATCTCTCTAGTCAAAGAATGGAATCCTGCGATTCATCTGATTGGCTTTAAACTGCTGGTTGATGTCTCTGAGGATTATCTCATCGAGATCGCACGAAAGAGTCTTATCAAGAACCAGGCAGACCTAATCATTGCAAATGACCTGACTCAAATCTCAGCAAATCAGCACCGAGCAATCTTTGTTGAGAAAGAGCAACTCCAAACCGTTCAAACCAAGGAGGAAATTGCAAGTCTCCTCCTTGAAAAAATTCAAGCATACGATTCTTAGAAAGGAAAGCCATGGCAAACATTCTGATCGCAGTGACAGGTTCCATTGCCTCCTATAAATCAGCTGATCTCGTCAGTTCTTTAAAAAAACAAGGCCATGATATCACTGTCCTAATGACTGAGGCAGCGAGAGAGTTTATCCAGCCTTTGACACTACAGGTACTCTCACAGAATCCAGTTCATCTTGATGTCATGCAGGAACCCTATCCTGATCAAGTCAATCATATCGAAAGAGGCAAAGAAACCGACCTTTTTATCGTCGTCCCCGCTACCGCTAATACCATTGCCAAACTTGCGCATGGTTTTGCGGATAACATGGTTACGAGTACAGCTCTTGCCCTGCCAGACCACGTCAAAAAGTTAGTCGCACCAGCCATGAACACAAAAATGTATAACCATCCGGCAACTCAGGCTAATCTAAAAGCATTAGAGACCTATGGTTATCAGATTATCTCTCCAAAGGAATCTCTACTAGCCTGTGGCGATTACGGAAAAGGCGCCCTAGCTGACCTGAATACTATTTTAGAAAGAATAAAGGAAACCCTCGATGAAAAAACGCTCTAATATTGCTCCGATTGCTATCTTTTTTGCGACCATGTTGGTCATTCACTTTCTGAGCTCACTCTTATTTAATCTATTCCCATTCCCAATTAAACCAACTATCGTGCATATTCCTGTTATTATTGCAAGTATTATTTACGGCCCACGAGTTGGTGTTACACTCGGTTTTTTGATGGGGCTACTCAGCTTGACGGTTAACACGATTACCATCCTTCCAACCAGCTATCTATTCTCACCTTTTGTACCAAACGGAAACATCTATTCCGCAATGATTGCCATCCTACCTCGCATTTTGATTGGTCTGACTCCTTACCTAGTTTATAAATTATTGAAAAACAGAACGGGTCTCATCATTGCTGGTGCTCTCGGTTCCCTTACAAACACCGTCTTTGTCCTCGGGGGAATCTTCTTCCTTTTTGGAAATGTCTTTGATGGCAATATCCAAAAACTCCTAGCAACTGTCATCTCTACAAACTCAATTGCTGAACTCCTCATCTCAGCCATCCTAACTGTAGCAATTGTCCCACGCCTCGAAACCTTGAAGAAATAAAAAAACAACTCCACTTTCGTCCTGAAGGTGGAATTTTAGTTTTCACCAGTAAAGGCTCATCTTCTACTCATAAATGGTTATTTACCAAGGAGTCATTAGTTCAAAATTTTGAAAATATATGAAAATCCTTTGAATCTACCACCTATACTTTTGAAAATTTTCAATAAAATCAAAATAAATTCTTGACATGTCTATCTATTTATTGTACTATACTTGTGTATATACAGTTAAATGGAGGTTCTTATGGATATACGGAAAAAAACGCAGTTTATGACCATGACTGCACTACTCACAGCAATCGCGATTTTGATTCCAATCATTATGCCTTTTAAAATCGTCATCCCACCAGCTTCTTACACTTTAGGAAGCCATATCGCCATCTTTATCGCCATGTTCCTATCACCTTTGATGGCTGGTTTTGTGATCATCGCTTCTAGTCTCGGCTTCCTGATGGCAGGCTACCCTATGGTTATCGTTCTGCGCGCCTTTTCTCACATCGTTTTTGGTATTTTGGGAGCATTTTACTTAAAAAAATTCCCTGAAACCTTGGATAAACCAAAGGCATCTTGGATTTTTAACTTTGTTTTGGGTGTTGTTCACGCTATTGCTGAAGTGCTAGCTTGTATCATTTTCTATGCTACTTCAGGGACAAATGTTGAAAATATGTTTTATGTTCTCTTCGTCCTAGTTGGATTTGGCACAATTATCCATAGTATGGTAGACTATACATTGGCACTAGCTGTCTTTAAAGTGCTTCGAAAACGTCGCTAAAAGGAAAAGCTATGACAAAAGATCGCAAACAAGCTCTTCTCAAACTTTTAAAAGAGGCGCCAAAAGCTCTCAATGGTCAAACCTTGGCTGAACATTTTCATGTCACACGCCAAATCATCGTCCAAGACATTGCCATCTTGCGAGCCGATGGCGCTCCTATCTTGTCAACCAATCGTGGTTATATCTACAAAGAAAATGATGCCAGTCCCTACGTTCACAAACTCTTTAAAGTGAAACATGAACTGGAAGAAATCGGGCAGGAACTTCTAGCTATTGTAGATAATGGCGGACGCGTTCAAAATATCTTAATTGATCATCCCGTTTATGGTGAAATTGAAACTCTGCTCAAACTCACCTGCCGTCGAGATGTCCAGCACTTTCTGGAACAAGTTGAAAATTCTGACTTTAGACCACTTTC
Organism: uncultured Streptococcus sp.; assembly: GCA_963555095.1. Lineage (GTDB taxonomy): Bacteria > Bacillota > Bacilli > Lactobacillales > Streptococcaceae > Streptococcus. The sequence goes on from CAUVUZ010000040.1 coordinate 8,752, forward strand.
TGAATTGACAGACGGCATCCATTACCACCTTGTTGAAGCTGAGACACAACAAGACCTCCACTATATCGAGGAGGCCTTGGATCAGTTAGGTTATTTAGTAAAAGACTAGAAAATTTCTTTCTCCCAGCCGTCCTCTGTACGGTGGCGATAGAAGAACTCAGACTTGTCAGGTGCTTCCATCATTTCCATCAAAGGCAACATATCATAGGCCAGATCCAAGTTTGGAATCTGGTCTTTTTGCACCCAAGATACTTCTCCTTCTTCGGATGATTGGAGACTTCCAGTAAACTCTGTCACTTTGTAGCAAAAAACAATATAGCGCCCACCTGTATCTAAAGGCCAATTTTTAATGCCGACCAGTTGGGGATTCTGAATGGTCAAACCAGTTTCTTCGTATATTTCACGAATGACAGACTCGGCAAAGGACTCGCCATTCTCAACATGACCACCTGGAAAGGCATAACCAGACCAGCGATTCTCTTCAGGAGAGCGATACTGCATAACCACGCGCTGAGTTTCTAGGTCTTCAATCAGACAAATGTTTGTTAAAATCGTTAATTGGGAACGGGACATAAATTCGCTCGCTTTCTAAGTTGTTATATAACTTTTTCAGACTTAATATCAGATTTCATGATGAAGGGATTGATCAGCTCATGATAATAGTATACATCATGAAGCAAATATCCTCTTGTTATGACAATTTCTTGTCCTCTAACTTCATAATCAATAGTGATTGGAACAGGAGGATTTGGAATAAAGACGAAAACGACAATTACAAATAACCAGATATAAAAACTACAAATTGCACTGCGCACTCCTTCAAGGAAGCGATATTTTCCCTTTAAAAAGTAAATAAAAATATGCGAAATAGAGAGGATAATTGGAACAAAAAGCTTTGTATTCCACGCTATGGGGATAAATTTCAGTCCAAATATCCCAAATAGAAGATCAAGAATTGCAAAGGACCTCAAAAAGCGAATATAGAAAGTTAAAATCAGGAGAAAGACCCAAATATCCCAAATAATCGGCGTAAATGATAAACCAAATGACCATAATATGAAATGAGCGATAACAAATGCTATCAGTAAGGAATATAGGACAGTATAAATAAGCTTGTTAAAAGTACTCGATTTTTTCACTATTTATTTCTCCTTTAAATTCAAACTACTAACTAATGACTAATATCTATCACTTTTAAATTATCTCGTCTATTATTTTAACACAAATTATTACATATAAAATTTTTAGTTAAAATTACTTCCATAATAGAGCATCTTATGGTTTTGAACCTTTAAAGAAACACTACTACCTGAACGATATCCTTTAGCACCATAGTAGTAAGAAACCTCATAAAAGGCATCTGGCAACTCGGCATTATCTATCCCATTTGAAATAAATCCTGTCAGTCCGCCTTCACTATCAAAATAATCTTTCTCACCCTCTTCTAAAACAGTATCTTTATATCTAACACTTCCTTTAATAATTCCTTTTTCCAAAAATTCATCAATAGGGAGGTCATATAAACCTTGAAAAGCTTTCCCTTCCTTATGGTTCTTTTCGATGAGGGCATAATAGTCTTGGATATTTTCAGATTCAGTATCGACACTCCAGTAACTATTCACATATTCTAGATTTGGATTTTCGTATTGCTTAAAAAAAACTCTCTACCTTCTCTTTGTTAGAAACACTGACAGGATGCTGGTTGATTAGTTTATGAGCCATGTCTGAAAATTCTTGTATCATGGTTTTCGTAGTCCCATCATAGACTAGTTCTTCATCAGTCTTTTGGGGATTGTATTTTGAGGACTTTGGACGATAAAACAAGGCATGACTCACAGTGACTCTACTTCCATCAACCTCTTCACTATAATTGTATTCAATTTTGTATTTTTCAGAAGTCCATTTATCTCTAGAAAACTTCGTAACCTTCATATCTCCTTTAAAACCATACAAATCAAGGGTTCTTCTTACTGCTGTCTCTACTTCCGCTTGATTTGCTTCAGGAAAAATATCATAAGTTGTTGTAAAGATAAGGAAGGCAAAACGTAGAATAAAGAATAAAGGGACAATATTTACAATGAAGAAAATTAACAGTAAAATTTTTTTCATTACTAGCTTCTCCTTATTAATAAAAGATTATAATTTCTTTGAAGCTTTAATTTTTTCTAAACTTAACGATAAGGAATTTTCGAACTTTCTATCTCTATATCAGGATTTGCAAGTTTGAGATAAGGAGCAATATAGTCTGCATCCGTAACCTTTGGACCCAGAATTACTTTTGAGTATTTCAAGGGAGCCAGATTAATGTATACAAATAAATCATATCTGCCATTATCTTTTTGGCTTAATACGATATACTTCCTAAAATCATTAATTTGGAACAGGACATAGGACTCTCTTTCTATATTAAATGACTTTTTCGTACTTGATTTTAGATTTCATAATGAAGGGATTTATTCGTTCATGGTAATAATATACTTCATGAAGCAAATATCCTTTTTGAATGACGATTTCTTGTTCCTGAACTTCATAATCAATAGTGATTGGAACAGGAGGATTTGGAGTAAAGGCGAAAACGACAATTACAAATAACCAGATATAGAAACTACAAAAAGCGCTACGGATTCCTTCTAAGAGATAATATCAGTTCTTAAAATAATCACAAATATTATGCGCCATAACCAAAATAACTGGTAAAAAGAGCCCTGTATTAAATACTATAGGAATAATTTGTATTCCAACTATCCCAAAAAGAAGATCAAGAATTACCAAAGGTCTCCAAAAGTGAATAAAAAGAGTAAAAATTAAAAGGAAAAGCCAACTGTCCCAAAGAATGGGGGTGAATAATAAACCAAATATTGAAAGGCAAAATCGATAAGGACAAATGCTAGTAAAATCAGATAGACCATTCTAAAAAAGTTAAATGTTTCATCATGGTATATTCCTCATTTTTTCCATATGATTCTGCAATAGAACGGTTAAGCCAGCAAGGGAGAAAAAGAACAGGTAAGTTGAAATTGGAAACCAGATGTAGCGGTGATCTAAGGATAAGAGGGAAGGCAGAATACCCTTACTGTTTTTCCCACCAATCCCTATAAAAAGATGTACAATTAAACCGATACTATTAAGATAGATAAATAATTCAGTAAATCTTTTTAGGGTCATCTTTTTTCTAGACGAGTCTAGAAAAAAATAGTCAAATACCCTATAAACTAGGCAAAAAAGATTCAGATACAGGGGAAAGCTATAATTAATTTCCTTGTAGGGCAACGGAATCGGTAAGATATTAAAAATTTGATTAACACCAAATCCTATCACTAATACCAAACTAAATATAAGACAGAACCCTACTAATTTATGAGAATCTAGCCCCGATGACTTCTTATACTTCGTCTCTTTTACTTTCACAATAACTTCTCTCCATTTAAAAATATATTCTAAAACGTAATCATTTGTTCATTGTGCAATCTGAAAACAAATCACAACTGTCCTTGCATTTAACTCTCTGATTTTGTTGAACTCTTAAATACCATTCTAATTTCAATGATAGGTTTTCCAAGGTCAAGTATTTTTTCTTGGCCATCAACAGTAAAACCCATTTTTTGATAAAAAGCAATGGCTCGCTTATTTTCTTTTAATACCCATAAGAAAATTTCAGAAAAATGATCAAGAGCATTCAAAGCTGCTTTCACTAACTTTTGTGCGATACCTTTTCCATAATAGTCTTTTAAAACATATAAAGCAATAATTTCACCAGCTTGAATAGTCTCATCACGAAAGTTTCCATAACTGATAAAACCAACTACCTTCATGCCATCTATCGCAATCAATGTATTTTCTGGATACTTTTGACTAAAGAATCGACATCTTTCTAATGTCATTGTCTCCTGAAATTCTGCAGGCAAAAGGTCGTCATAAGCCTCTCTCCACGTTTGCCAGTGAACGAGGGATTTACCTTCTATCTCTTCAGGAGTTTCCATTGATTTGATAATAACCGTCATTTATTTTCTTATCCTTAATCCAACACCTTGACTTCCTCAGCAACTTTTTGCAGATATTTTTGTCTTATAGAATTTGTATTCACCTCACGCCCTAACTCACCTAAAATTGAAACCTTCTTTGTTTTAATGCCACAGTGATTCAGGACAGCATTCTTTAATACTGATATTCCATAACTGTCTGGAATGTTGATAGGACCTGAAAATACTTTGTACCACCATGTTGGTGCCATGGAGGTTGCGTAAATACTAGCTGTTTTGCCTTTTAATAACTTTTTGAACTGATTGCCTCTCAAGTAGTTCCAGATGAAGTTTCCCTGATTATTGGCAGAGTATGCAATTCCTGGTGTAAAAACACGGTCAATCCAACCTTTCAATAGACTAGGCATACTACTCCACCAAATTGGATAAACAAAAATGAAATGATCTGCCCACTGGATTAATTCCTGAGAGCGAAGTATGAAAGAGTCCTCTTCCATACGTTTTCGATAACCATATCGTAATACAGGATCAAAATCTATCTCATTTAGGTTAATAGATTCAAGCTCATGGCGATTTGAGTTAATATTTCCTACAATCGTTCGAAAAATTTCTTGACAGAAACTTTCCTTGTCAGGATGTCCGTTGATGACTAAAATTTTCATTCGTTTTCTCCTATCTAATCCAACGCCTTCACTTTCAACATCATATCACGTATCTGAGCAGCCAGTTCAAAATCAAGCACTTC
>CAUVUZ010000041.1:0-13309 GCA_963555095.1 uncultured Streptococcus sp.
CTCGTGACTGCTCATAAACATAGCGAATCTTTTGGTTGTCCCAAGCAATCAAACCAGAGAAAACCAAGACCATGGCTACGCTAATCATGTAGTCAAAGAAGCCACTAGCCAAGAAAATATTCACGACCATAGCAATAATTAACCCGACAAGCGCAGCCATCAGAGCTCGACCCATTCCACTCAAATCTTTCTTAGTGAAAATTCCGATTGCTGCCATGACAAAGAAGAGAAGGGCGCTGGATACAAAGGCTGATAAGACGGTCCCAGGTGTATAGAAGGCTACGACAAAGCTAAGTGTGAAGCCATTTAAAACAGAATAAATTAAAAATACTGGGAGAGCTGCTGGACTGTTTTTAGCAGCCATGCTACTCGCAACAAAGACCAGACCAAGTTCTGCAAAAGTTGCAATCATCAACCAGAGACGACCATGCATTAAAAAGTAGACCAATTGAGTCTGAAAGACCGTCAACATCAAAGCTGACACGAGAGCTGATAGACCAATCCCAAGTCCCACAAAGGCGTAAACCTTAGCGTAAAATTGATTGAGACCTGAACGTTCTTGAATAATTGTTTGATTCATTCCGATTCTCCTTTTTCTATAAATATGTCTTGATTATAACAAAGATTTTATAAATTAGCTGAAATAAAACATCAAAATGCCTGCTGCAACTGCCACGTTGAGACTTTCTGCTCGACCTTTCATGCTTATATGAACCAGCTGATCAGCACTCTCAGCCATGACAGAACTAATCCCCTGTCCTTCATTTCCCATGACTAAAACAAAGTCTTCTAGGGGAGAAAGCTCACGATAGTCCTTGGATTCTTTAGATAAGGTCGTTGCCAGAATGGGCAAGTCACTCTTTTTAGCCCCTTCTACAAAGGTGGCAACAGGCATACGATAGATGGGCAAATGAAAATGACTTCCCTGCATGGAACGCAGGGTCTTGAGACTGTAGATATCCGCTGACTTGTCTGAAACAATGACCCCTGTAAAACCTGCAGCATCCGCAGTCCGAATCATAGTACCCACATTGCCAGGATCTTGGACATCTTCTAAAAATAAAAACTTCCCCTGATGGAGATCAGGCAGTCCAACTTCTTCTTTTTGAATAACTGCAACAATCCCTTGAGGAGTTTGCGTATCTGCCAAATCCAGCAAAATCTCCTCTGAAACCCAGATAGTTTGAGGAAAAGCAGCTAGCTGATCTCGGTGACTTTCCAAAGCAAAGATCTTCTCAATCGTTACTCCTGCTTGAACAGCTTCTTCGAATAAGTGCCAGCCTTCAATCAAATAGGCAGACTTTCGATATTTTTTTTGATGCAATTTCTTGGCATTTTTCACCACAGAATTGGCTTTTGAGGTTATAATAGTCATAGAAACATTATAACACAATTAAAGGGGGTTAGTATGCAAAAGGTTAGAATGATTGCCCAAGGCAGAGTGCAGGGTGTTGGTTTTCGCTGGGGCGTTTATACTCTAGCGCTTGAAATCGGTGGCATCACTGGTCGTGTTTGGAATAACGACGATGGCACAGTGGAAATTCTCGCTCAGACAGACTCCTCTGCTACCATGGCGAAATTTATCCAAGAAATCCGAAAAGGCCCTACACCTTTCTCAAAAGTCACCTATCTAGATGTGCAAATGAGTAATTTTTCATCCTATTCAGACTTCAAAGTCGCAAATTAGGTCTCCAGAACTATTGTATATTTTACAAAAAAACAGTAGAATAGAAAGGTATAATTTTTAAAGAAGGAATGAAAACATTGAAATCTATTAAACGTTTTGCCCTCTCTGCTATGGGAGTGGCTATGCTACTCGTCTTGACAGGCTGTGTTTCTGTTGATAAAACGACTGGAGAACCGACTGGATTTATCTGGAACACCATCGGAGCGCCTATGGCAGAGGCCATCAAATACTTTGCTAATGATATGGGACTTGGTTTTGGGATGGGAATTATCATCGTCACCATTATCGTGCGTTTGATTATCTTGCCACTCGGTATCTACCAATCGTGGAAAGCGACGCTTCACTCTGAAAAGATGAACGCCCTCAAACACGTGCTTGAACCACATCAAACACGTCTCAAAGAAGCAACAACTCAAGAAGAAAAACTTGAGGCTCAACAAGCTCTCTTTGCCGCCCAAAAAGAACATGGTATCAGCATGCTAGGAGGCGTCGGATGTTTCCCTATCTTGCTCCAAATGCCTTTCTTCTCTGCTATCTACTTTGCAGCCCAGCACACTGAAGGAGTTGCTGGTTCTAACTTCTTGGGAATTGATCTTGGCTCACCAAGCATGCTCCTCGTAGCCTTTGCAGGTATTCTTTACTACATCCAATCTCTCCTCTCGCTTCATGGAGTAGAAGACGAGATGCAAAGAGAACAACTTAAGAAAATGATCTACATGAGCCCACTCATGATTGTTATCTTCTCACTCTTCTCACCAGCCAGTGTGACACTATACTGGGTTGTCGGTGGTTTCATGATGATTCTCCAACAGTTTATCGTCAACTATGTCGTTCGTCCAAAACTTCGCAAAAAAGTTCGTGAAGAATACGAAAAGAACCCTCCGAAAGTCAGCCCTTCTGCAGGTGCAAGAAAAGACGTGACTCCTAAGCAACCTCAAGCGATCACGACCAATAAGAAAAAGAAAAACCGCAACTCTGGCAAACAACGATCTAGATAAGACTCAAAAGGCTTAGCTGAAAGGCTAAGTCTTTTTGCATCACAAAAGCCCGATGTTTCCATCAGGCTCCTTTTTATCCATGAACACGTTTCATGTAGTCTTGGTAACTTTCTGTATCCATCAATTCCTTGGCATTCTTAACACGGTCTGCTGTTGGAGGTTTGACCCCTTCGAGCGAATAAGGAATTCCAAGTTCACGCCATTTGAACTCACCCATAGTGTGATAAGGTAGGATTTCAAACTTGTCAACATTTTTGAGGGTCTTGACAAATTTACCGAGTTCGATTAAGTCCTCATCTCTGTCTGTCAATCCCGGAACCAATACATGGCGAATCCAAACAGGCTTCCCGATATCTGATAGGTACCGGGCACAGGCTAGGATGTTTTTATTGGTTTGGCTGGTGACAATCTTGTGCTGTTCTTCGTTGATTTCCTTGATATCCAAGAGAACCAAGTCTGTCACCGCCATGAGTTTATTAAACTTTTCGAGATAACGTGGTGTGTTACGGAAAGGAAGGGCACAGGTGTCCAAGGTACAGTGAATTCCTTTTTCCTTAGCCTTGGTAAAAAAGGCAATCAAGAAATCAATCTGCAAGAGCGCCTCTCCACCACTGACAGTGATTCCTCCCTTGTCTCCCCAGAAACCACGATAGCGAAGGGCTTCTGTCAAGACATCATCTACTGTCCGTTCGCGTGATTTATTGGTCTCCATAGCCCATGTATCCGGGTTATGGCAGTACTGGCAACGCATCTGACAGCCCTGCAAAAAGACAATAAAACGAATCCCAGGGCCATCTACCGCCCCAAAACTCTCTGTCGAATGCACCATTCCTGTCACTTGTCCATAGTCAATTGTTTCTTCAGACATATCGTCACCTTCCTTGAAACCGTTTTATAGCTTTATTATATCACGACTTGAGGGAAAAACAAGATTTTTGTCTATTTTTTAGAAAGCAATCTGTTTTTCACTTTCATTTTCATTTTTTAATGATCGGTTTCAAAATCAAAACCATACAAGGTTGCAAAATAGTCCTCAGGGCGCTCTGCACGGCGGATTTGGCGGGCTTTGCCTTCTTCAGTATAGAGGATTTCTGCAGAGCGTAGTTTGGCATTGTACTGATAACCCATGGAGAATCCATGTGCACCTGTATCATGAATCACCAGCAAATCACCGATTTCTGTATGAGGTAGTTCGCGATTAATGGCAAATTTATCATTGTTTTCACAGAGTGAACCGACCACGTCTACGACCTCAACTGGCCCATCTGGATGGGTCAGATTGGTAATATGGTGGTAGGCTCCATACATGGCAGGACGCATCAGGTTGACGGCTGAGGCATCTACACCCAGATAGGTACGGTAGGTTTTCTTTTTATGAGTGACTTTTGTGACGAGAACTCCGTGAGGTGCCAACATAAAACGGCCCAATTCAGTGAAAATCTTGACCTGACCAAGACCTGCTGGTGTGAGGACTTCTTCATAAACCTTTCGCACACCCTCACCAATCATCGCAATATCATTTGGCTCCTGGTCTGGGCGATAGTTGACTCCGATTCCGCCAGAAAGGTTAATAAAGTCTAGCGAAATACCCAACTTTTCCTTGATTTCAACAGCCAATTCAAAGAGCTGACGTGCCAACTCTGGGTAGTAGAGCTGGGTGACAGTATTGGATGCTAGGAAAGAGTGAATTCCAAAGGTCTTGGCTCCTTTTTCCTCCAAAATCGCAAAGGCTTCAAAAAGCTGGTCCTTGGTCATCCCAAACTTGGCTTCTCCAGGATTGTCCATAATGTCTGTCCCCAGTTCAAAAACGCCTCCAGGATTGTAACGACAAGAGATGATTTCTGGAATGCCTGCTGCACGCTCCAGATGTTCAATGTCTTCAAAGGCATCCAAGTTAATTGTTGCGCCTAATTCACGCGCATAAGCATATTCCTTGTCTGGCGTGTTGTTCGATGAGAACATCATCTCAGAGCCTGCAAACCCAAGTTTATGGCTCATCAGGAGCTCCACATAACTAGAACAGTCCACACCACAACCTTCCTCTTTGAGAATTTTCAATATGGCTGGTGTTGGGGTAGCCTTGACGGCAAAATATTCTTTAAAACCCTTATTCCAAGAAAAGGCTTTGTTGACTGCTCGGGCTTTTTCACGAATCCCCTTTTCATCATACAAGTGAAAGGGAGTCGGGAACTCTGAAACAATCGTTTCTAAATCTTCACGGCTGATAAATGGTGTTTTCATAAGCTTCCTTCTATTCTGTTTGCAAAGAAAGGCTGGGACAATCGTTCCAACCTTTAGTTCTATCTCTTATTTGTCTTCGTCAAAGATATTTCCAATCTCAACATCGATGGATTGGTTCTTAACATCAATATTGGTTACCTTCAAGAGTGACTTGTAATCAAACTGCTTTTCACGTTCTTCTTGGGCATTGTCTGCAAAAACTGCGACACCAGCTAGTTCAGAGTCGAACTCACGCAAGAGACTAATCATCCCGTTGACCGTTCCGCCACCTTTCAAGAAGTCATCCACAATCAAGACACGACTGCCTGCCTTGAGACTGCGTTTTGAAAGGAACATTTTCTCAATGCGGTCACCGCTGGAACCTGAAACATAGTTGACGCTGACCGTTGAACCTTCGGTAATTTTCAAGTCACGACGCACAATGACAAATGGAACATTGAGGACATTGGCAACTGCATTTGCGAGTGGCACACCTTTTGTTGCTACTGTCATCACGGCATCGATTTTTTGGTCCATAAAGCTCTTGGCAATGATGCGCCCAATATTTTTCAAAATGGCAGGTGTACTGAGCAAATCAGACAGGTAGATGTAACCACCTGGCAAGATACGGTCGCTTTCTGAAAGTTTGTCACGCAAGTCTGCGATCATTTCTTTGGCTTCATGACTCGAGATTGATGGTGTAAAGATAACGCCACCACCTGCTCCAGTCACAGTCTGAATATGGCCGATTTCAATTTCCTCAAAGGCACGCTTGATAATCACGATGTCCTCTGAAATCGATGATTTAGCAGATTCGTACTTTTCTGCAAAGGTATTGAGACTTGTTAGTTTGTATGGATTATTAATCAAATAGTTGGAAATGACAACCATCCGATCACTTCTTCTTAATTTCATTTTTATTTACCATTCCATTTAATTTTGATATTTTATCCATTATACCATATTCACATAAAAAAACGAACATTATTGCGTAAAAAATGCTCGTTTTTCTTAAATTATTAATCTAAATCTGGTTTATAGAAGGAACGATTGTCCATAGCGAAGATTTTATTGGTCATCTCTCCTTTGTCCACCAAAGCTAGAGCTGTTGACATCATCATCATGCTAGCATCTAGATTATCAATCATATGAATAATCTCTGCCTCCATAATGCGTGGACGGACTGGACTTCCATACTCCAGCAAGCCATGGTGACTGAGGATGACATGGCGCAGTAGCACCACTTCTTCTCTGGTATCATCGATGCCGAGTTCCATGACGGTCTTGGTAATTTCACTATCAATCAGAGCGATATGTCCAAGTAGGTTGCCTCGCACTGTGTACTCCGTCTGGTCTGGTCCCGTCAACTCAATAACCTTGGCCAAGTCATGCAACATAATTCCCGCATAGAGGAGGCTCTTGTTGAGCTGAGGATAAATCTCACTGATGGCATCTGCCAAGCGCACCATGGTTGCTGTATGATAGGCCAAACCCGTTTCGAAGGCATGGTGGTTGGTCTTGGCAGCTGGATAGGAGTAGAATTCCTTATCATACTTGGTGTAGAGACTACGAACGATACGCTGCCAGACAGGATTTTCAATCTTGAAAATCATTTGTGACATGTAGTCACGGATTTCCTTGACATCGACTGGTGACTTGATCTTGAAATCAGCTGGATCATTGGGTTCCCCAGGCTGAGGTAAACGAAGAGTAATTTGATTGACTTGAGGAGTGTTATTGTAAACTTCTCGACGCCCCTGCATGTGGACCACTTTCCCTGCAGTAAAGGCCTCGACGTTATGAGGTTGGGCATCCCAGAGTTTCCCTTCAATCTCGCCACTATCGTCTTGGAAGGTAAAGGCTAGGTAGTTTTTCCCAGCACGCGTCTGTCTTAGGTCAGCTGACTTAATCAGGTAAAAACCTTCAAACAGCTCATCTTTTTTCATGTGACTAATCTTCATATTCTTCCTCATCTTCTTGGAAATGGAGTAGATCAAGCGCAGGCTCACCTTCTGATAACTCAATGTGACGGAGCGTCCGCTCGATAGCTGTGGTACGACGGTTTAATAATTCATCAATATTGCCAGAGGCATGTTGGAGATGCTTTTGTGCCTTAACCAAAATTCCCCCGAACTTGCCAAACTCGGTCTTGACGCTGGCAAGAGTCTTGCTGATATGGTCGGCACTCTTTTGGATATTGAGAGTTTTGAAGCCAACTGATAGAGAATTGAGCAGAGCTGATAGGGTACTTGGACCCGCGACAATAATCTGCTCCTCCCGTCTCAAATCATCAAAGAAGACCGGATTGCGAACAATCTCTGAGTAGAGTCCCTCTGTCGGAACAAACAAGACTCCAAAATTGGTCGTCCGCGGTGGCGCTATGTACTTGCTCTTGATATCCTTGGCAAAGCGCTTGACGCTAGCTAGGAGTGACTTGCGACAACGTTCGATTTCGTCCTTATCGCCTGCTTCATAGGCTTCTTCCAAGCGGTAATAATCCGCCAGTGGAAACTTGGAGTCAATCGGTAAGTAGACATATTCCTGGTCACCCTGTCCAGGTAACTTGATGGCATACTCCACTCGCTCGCTAGAGTTTTCAACCGTTGCGTATTCTCGTTCGTACTGGGCTGGTGTCATGATGTCTTCAATGATTTGCCCCAGTTGCAATTCACCCAGAATCCCTCGCGTCTTGGTTCCAGAGAGAATCTTGTTAAGAGCACCAACATCGCGGGCAACTGTCTGCATTTCTCCCAGGCCACGATTGACAGACTCTAGTTGTTTGGAAACTGTCTCGAAGGAAGCCTGCAAGCGCGTCTGCAAGGTCTTTTCTAACTTTTCCTCGACAGTTTGACGCATTTGTTCCAAACGTTGCTCATTTGATTCCTGCAAGGCTTGGAGACGTTGGTCGGTCTTGTCCCTAGTTTGCAAAAGATTATCTGTCATTTCTTGACGAACTTGAGTCAGGCCTTGGTGCAACTCCATTCGCACTTCTTGCAAACGGTCGCTGACAGCCACTTCCAAGTCTTTTTGGTCTAACTGGCTGGCTTGTCTGGCTTGTTCAAAGCGATAATCCAGTTGATCTGAAAGATTGTCTGCCTGATCCTCCAAGCTCTTGGCTAGGTACTTGTCTTGCTTATCCTGCCTTTGCCAAATCAGAAAGAGTCCAGCTAGGTTGACAATTAATAATAGTAATAATAGTAATAATACAGTCTCCATCCTACCTCCTGTCCTTGCTATGCAGCACGACGACATAGCCATCTGGGCAAGTTACCGAAACTTCCCTATCTATATATTCGTTAGAAGCGTACACTTTTTTAAAGAAAAAATTTTCCTCTGTCAATTCGTACTTGGCACCAAGAATAGTCAGCTGGCTATCCCTAACTGGCATAAAGGCTAGATAATCGTAGTCTGAACGGGGCTCTAGCTGACTGGTTCCTTCTGGACAATAGGCAATCAAGTTTTGCCCATCCTCAATCGCTATCTGGCGCATATAGGGTGCCAACTTGGGATTGCTAGGCAGAAAGACATTAGCCAGCATATGGTCAATACGACCACCCAAAGCCCCAAAAATAGTCACCTGAGCCTGAGAATTTTGCTCAAAGATGGTTAAGAGAGCCAATTCCAGATCTGTATCATCCTTTTCTGGCTGGGCTTGAACAAAATGTTGAGCACGTTTTTGAATCAACTGACGTTCGTCTGCAGTCACTGAATCAAAATCCCCAACTGCTAGAGTGAGAGGCAGATCTTCTTCCAAGACCCAGAGCGAACCGCGATCCACACCGACAAAACAATCAAAATCCGTCCGATAATGACCGCGATCTCCGCCGGCAAAAACGGCAACCCTAGTCCAATTGTTTTCTGAGAGTTTGCACTCGTTCATTGACATCTCCCTTAAAGACATAGGATCCTGCTACAAAAACGGTCGCACCAGCTTCTTTAGCTTGAGAAATGGTCTGATCATCAATACCACCATCGACTTCAATTTCAAAGTGCAAACCTTTTTCCTCGCGAAGGGCAACTAACTCACGAACCTTGTCCATGGTTTCAGGCAGAAAGGCTTGACCACCGAAGCCAGGATTCACTGTCATGACCAAGATTTGATCAACTAGGTGAAGCACGTGCTTGATCGCCTCCACAGGTGTCCCAGGATTGATGACAACCGAAGGTTTGACACCAAGAGAGCGAATCTTTTGAAGTGCTCCATGAATATGAGGTGTTGCTTCCACATGGATGCTGATGATATCTGCTCCCGCACGCGCAAAGTCTTCTAGATGATGCTCTGGATTAGCTACCATCAAGTGGCAGTCAAAGACCATCTTGCTATGGGGTCGAAGAGCTTCAACCACACCTGCACCAAAACTGATTTGCGGTACAAAGTGACCATCCATAATATCGATATGGGCATACTCTGCCCCAGTTGCTTCTAGGCGTTTGATTTCACGTTCAAAGTTGGCATAATCTGCTGCCAGAATTGACGGAGCAATCTTGTATTGAGACATAGGCTTCTCCTTATTTTGGAATTTTTTTACTGACTTTTTTATAGGTTTCTCTGCGTTTTTCAATCTCACTGAGAAATTGCAGATAGTTGTCAAAACGGAAGCTGGCAATAGTACCCTCTTCAACAGCTGGTTTGACCGCACAGGACGGCTCATGGGTATGGGTACAAGTACGGAATTTACAGTCTCGACTGACACTGGCAATCTCTGGAAAGGCCTGATTGAGGTCTTCAGCCGTTGACACTTCATAATCCAGTGATGAAAATCCTGGCGTGTCTGCGATTTTCCCACCATTGAGATTGTAAAAACTAACAGCTCGAGTGGTATGACGACCGCGACCTAGACTGTCTGAGATTTCTCCCGTTTCTAAATTGAGATCAGGTGCGATTTTATTGAGCAAAGTTGACTTTCCAACACCCGTCTGCCCCATAAAGACCGTCACTTTTCCTGTCAACAAAGGCAAAAGTTCTTCTTTACTGGTCACAAAGTCGTAACCAATGGCACCGTAAGTCTGCTGATAAAAATCCAGTTCTCCTCTATCTTTCAGCAAGTCCATTTTAGAAATATAAACAATAGGATGGATGCCCTTGTGTTCTAAAAGAACCAAGAAACGATCCAGCAAATTGCTGTTGAAGTCCGGTTCCTTGACAGACATGATCACCACAGCTTGGTCAATATTGACAATAGGCGGACGGACCAGACTGTTTTTCCGTTCGTGAATCTTGAGAATATAACCTTCGGAATTTTCCTCCGCAGAAAAGTCTACCCAGTCTCCGACATAAGGCGTGTGCCCTTTTTTACGGAAATTCCCACGCGCGCGCGTCTGATAGACTTGGCCATCACTCTCTACATAGTAGAAACCTGCCAAGGCTTTAATGATTTGTCCCTGCATCTTAGAGTCCTTGTCCTTTAAGCGCATCTGCTAGACTGGCAAATTCTTCTAAGCTGAGAGCTTCACCACGCACAGATGGTGACAAGCCTGCATGATCCAAAGC
Organism: uncultured Streptococcus sp.; assembly: GCA_963555095.1. Lineage (GTDB taxonomy): Bacteria > Bacillota > Bacilli > Lactobacillales > Streptococcaceae > Streptococcus. Next base: position 10,397 of record CAUVUZ010000041.1, read on the forward strand.
CTTGGTCAGTTTGTCCTTGATTTCATCAGTTTTCCCAAAGTAGCCTGTCAAGTTGTTCCACAAGGTCTTGCGACGATGAGTGAAACTAGCCTTGGAAACCTTAAAGAAGAAGTTCTCGTCTTCCACTGCTACAGCAGGCTCTGGACGGCGCACCATTTTTAAAATGGCTGAGTCCACATTTGGGGCTGGCACAAAGACCGTACGAGGCACGATGAAGGCAACCTTAGCTGTCATATAATACTGGACAGCGATCGACAAGCTTCCGTAAGCCTTGGTATTTGGCTGTGCTGAGATGCGATCCGCCACTTCTTTTTGCATCATGACGACAAACTCACTAAAAGGAATGCCACTCTCGATCAAGTGCATGAGAATAGGCGTTGTGATATAGTAGGGCAAGTTGGCTACTACCTTGATTGGTAGGTCTGGATTTTTAAAATTCTGGATATGTTGCGCCAAGTCAACTTTGAGAATGTCCTCGTTGACTACGGTAACATTGTCAAAATCACGTAGGGTATCCGCTAGAATTGGCACCAAACGGTGGTCAATCTCAAAGGCCATAACCTCTGCCGCACGCTCAGCCAAAAACTCCGTCAAGGCACCAATTCCTGGCCCAATTTCAATGACATTAACCTGATCGTCAATTTCAGCCGTATCCACGATTTTTTGAAGGATATTAGTATCCGTCAGGAAATTTTGCCCGAAGGACTTTTTAAAGGTAAAACCGTGACGCTCCAGCACTGCCTTGGTCACGCTATAATCTGCAATTCTCATCTATTCTCTTTTCTATTTGTTAGCTAAAAACAATATATAGAACCCACATAATTCCTAGTACCAATACAATCCAAAACACAAAATGAATACGATGCTTGTTTGAATCGGATCCAGTCATATCAAGCGCTTTCTTATCTTCTTGGGGGTTCATTTTCTTCAATTCATCCTGATAGGCAACCGAATCTAGAATATTGTCTTCTGGCAATAATTCTGAAGCATAATAATCAGGAAAACCCATAGCAAGGCCAATTAAGTTCTTATCCGTTAGAGAAAAATCCAAATCTTCTGGTTGATTTTCCTGAATAGCTCGGATATTTTTTAACAGTTTATCAGAAACTACAGACACTTGATCCATAAAAACGACATCTAAAAGATCAAATCCGAGCACATCACCGTCTTTGACATTTGCAAGAATATAACGGACAAAGGCATCATATAGTTGCAAGGCTTGCGGGGCATTTTCTTCTAAAAAAGACCGATTTTGGAGGGCATTTTGCTGGAATTTTTCAATAGAAAGTAAGATATCTACATTCTGCTCTTGGTAAAACTTTTCTGCTTCCTCTTCATCTTCTTCGAGTTTTTCTGCTGTTTCCCAGAGAGCAATAGGAGCTTTTAAATCTTCTTCATCCCAAAACAATTGCCAAAAATAAGGTATTGTGTAAATTCCCTCTGTTAGAATACGGGATTCATCTCCGTTTTTTAAGTAAATATAACTTCTATTTGCCATATCGTTTCCTTTCACCATTTTTATGAAGACTTTACCTTCCGTCAAAGTCACTCCAAACAGGGCCAACTGTTTAGATCACCTCTTGTTGTCAAAAAGTCAATGCATATTGTTCTAATTTTCATTCATTATCTTTTAAGAAAATCATTTATTCTCTTTTCTATTAGGAACGGCGATATATCCAAACAAATTCATTTCCTCTAGAACTCTGATGAATCAGGTCTTTTAAATAGATACTGGGATTCGTCAGTTCTTTTGTTTCTGTATGATAGCTTCTTATTGTCTGCCCACCATGTCGGAGAAGCCACTCTGTATCCAATCTAGGCAAATATCTGTCCTTTTGAAGAAAACTACAAAGCTCCTCAACTGTCATATCCTCCGGGATATCAAGATCCATCTGATGAGAGAAAACATCATCCCCCATACACACAGACTCTCTGTCAACTTGTATTTTCATTTCGCTCTGTCCTTATAAGTTTCTATTTGAACGCTATCAAAATAAATCTAAGTACCTCTATTGTAACACATTCCCTTTGTATTTTTGAGCTATCTAGCTATTATCATAACTTTCCATAGCCTCTTCCACTTCTGCCAAGGTTACGCCAAACAACTCTAAACGCTTGAGGAGTTGCTTGCCGTTGGAATAGCCGATGCGGAGCTGTTCCCCTAGATACTCTCGGCGTCTACGACTGTCTGCTCCCGCTAGGAAACCAAGGCGAATCAAGTCGCTGCGACTGATGTCAAACTCGTTCTCGTTTTCAAATTGCTCTGTCACCTGAGTCAGCGCTGTTTTCAGGTCCTCATAACTAGCATGTTCGATTCCCAATGAACGCCCCTTGGTCTTGGACTTGGGAACCGCTTCATCTCGTTTGAGAAAAGCATGCTGCACTGTTGGAATAGCCGTCATAATCATGCGACGAATGCGCTCACCGTTAAAGTCAGGATCTGTAAAGACAATGACTCCATGCAGTTCATGCAGGCGTTGAATCCGCTCTATATCTTGATCATTGATTGCCGATCCTCGTGTCTCATAGGTCTCTACGTCAAAATAACGTTTGAGATTGGCCGTATCATCGCGACCTTCGACCACGATGACTTGAGATATTTTTTCTTTCATTACTTGCTATCCAATCCAAAAATACGCTCTGCATTGGCACTTGTCACATCAGCTAATTCTTCTGTCGTCATGCCACGCAAGTCGGCGATAAAGTCCACCACATAGCGAGTATAGGCTGTTTTGTTTTCACGGCCACGTTTAGGAACAGGAGCCAGGTAAGGGGCATCTGTCTCAACGAGGATTTCATCCAAAGGAAGTTCCCTAGCAGCCTCTTGGATATCCGTCGCTTTCTTAAAGGTCACCACACCTGAGAAAGAAATGGTCATGCCAAGCTCGACAAACTTCTCAGCCCACTCCAAAG
>CAUVUZ010000042.1:0-13184 GCA_963555095.1 uncultured Streptococcus sp.
ACTTCCTTGGTCTTTGGACATTTGAGCTTGGAGATCTTGGCGTTTCTTTTTAAGAGTTTGATTTTCTTCTTCTAACTCTTCACGCTTTTGGTAATAGCTAGTCAAGAGTTCCTGAACCTGCGTTAGCTCTTCTTCTGTCAACTCTAGTTCAGCCTTGTTTTCCTTGATTTGGGCAACCAGTACATCTAAGTAAATTGCCTTGCGTTGACCATCCAAGTCGAGAAACTTACGAGCATTCTCGGCTTGTTTTGCAAGGGGCTTGATTTGATTATCCAACTCATAGATAATGTCTTCTAAGCGGTCGAGATTGTCTTGAGTTTGTTGCAGTTTACTCTCTGTTTCTTTTCTACGAGTTTTGTATTTCAAAACACCCGCAGCTTCTTCAAAAATAGCACGGCGCTCTTCAGGCTTGGAGTTAAAAATCTCCTCAACCTTCCCTTGGGAAATGATGGAGAAGGAATCCCGTCCCAAACCGGTATCCAAGAAGAGGTCATGAATATCACGCAAGCGCACTTTCTTGCCATCAATTCGATACTCGCTATCCCCACTACGATAGATATGACGTTCTACCTTAATAATTTTCCCCGCATCCTTAATAAAACCATCTTCATTATCCAAGGTCACGATAACAGAGGCATAATTGAGCGGCTTACGACTTTCAGTTCCAGCAAAAATGACATCGGGCATCTTGCCACCACGGAGGCTTTTGACACTAGACTCACCTAAAGCCCATCGCAGACTTTCTGTGATATTTGACTTTCCAGAACCATTTGGCCCAACGACAGCTGTCACACCTTGGTCAAAGACGACTTTGGTCTTATCAGCAAAGGACTTGAATCCCTGGATCTCAATTTCCTTTAAATACATGAATCCAGCCCTTTCTCCACTGCATTTTTCGCGGCTTCCTGCTCTGCTAATTTTTTAGAACGTCCTTGGCCTTTTCCGATACTCTTGCCCTCAACCAGAACTTCTACATCAAAAACCTTATCATGAGCAGGTCCTGTTTCAGAGGTCACCTGGTAGCGAATGTCCACATCTCCATTAACTTGGAGCAACTCTTGCAAGTGTGTCTTGTAATCCTTAATCATTTCAAAGTTACCTGCTTCAACCTTGGGAATCATGACCTGATAGATAAACTCTTTTACCCTAGCAACATCCTTGTCTAAAAGCAACGCTCCCAGAAAGGCTTCAAAGGCATCACCAAGAATGGTGTCACGATTGCGCCCACCAGATTTTTCTTCTCCTTTTCCTAGCTTGATAAACTGATCAAACTGGCAATCACGCGCAAAACCAGCCAAACTCTCCTCGCGGACAATCATGGCACGGAGTTTAGACAAATCTCCCTCTGGTTTTTTAGGATATTTTTTATACAGATATTCGGAAATCAATAATTGCAGAACAGCGTCTCCTAAAAATTCCAAGCGCTCATTGTGTGAAATTTTTAAGAGGCGGTGCTCATTGGCATAACTCGTATGAGTAAAGGCCGTTTCCAGTAAGTTTTTGTCTGCAAATTCGATTGCAAAACGCTTCTTCAGTACAGTTTGTAATTCTTTCATACTGACCTCTTTCTAATAATTACGATCCTTTCTATTATAACAAAAAAAGTCCTCTGAGTCACTTTAAAATGGGACTAGGAAAGATTTGGGTAGTTTTTGAAAAAAGATTTCCAATTTTGGAGGAAATATAAAGAAAAAGCCTTATTTAAAGGCTTTTTTAGGCTGTTTACATCCACCCTGAGGGAATCGAACCCCCATCTTAAGAACCGGAATCTTACGTGATATCCATTACACTAAGGGTGGAAACTTGTTTTATTATAACAGAAATTTGCTCTAATAACAAGTTTTTTATGGATGGACTAGGCGTCTATTAGTGGGAAGCATCACCATTCCAGATAGAGTTTTTCACGATTACATAATCAACGTGCTTGAGGTCAGCAACCTTGCGTCCACCTGCGTAGGAGATTGCACTTTGCAGATCCTGCTCCATCTCAGTAAGGGTGTCTTGCAAATGCCCTTTGGCAGGAAGTAAGATGCGTTTTCCTTCTACATTTTTATATGCTCCTTTTTGGTATTGAGAAGCTGAACCATAGTATTCTTTGAACTGTTCGCCATCGACTTCAATCGTCTTTCCTGGACTTTCGATGTGTCCTGCAAAGAGGGAACCAATCATGACCATACTAGCACCGAAACGGATAGACTTGGCAATGTCACCGTGTGTACGAATCCCTCCATCAGCAATAATCGGTTTGCGAGCTGCTTTAGCACACCAGCGAAGTGCTGCCAACTGCCAACCACCTGTACCAAAACCAGTCTTGACCTTGGTGATACAAACCTTACCAGGACCGATTCCAACCTTAGTAGCATCCGCACCAGCATTTTCCAATTCACGAACAGCTTCTGGTGTTCCTACGTTCCCAGCAATGACAAAAGTATCTGGTAATTCCTCCTTGATGTGTTGAATCATAGAAATCACGCTATCCGCATGACCATGGGCAATATCAATCGTGATATACTCAGGAGCATCAGCCTTGAGTTGACTAACAAAATCATACTCATAATCCTTGACACCGACAGAAATGGAAGCAATGAGCCCTTGATCGTGCATGCGCTTGATAAAAGGAATGCGCCCAGCCTCGTCAAAACGGTGCATAATATAGAAGTACCCACCTTTAGCAAGCTGCTCTGCTACATTCTCATCCAAAATCGTCTGCATATTGGCTGGTACAACAGGTAGTTTGAAAGTGTGATTTCCAAGTGTGACACTTGTATCCGCTTCTGCACGGCTTTTAATGACACATTTATTTGGGATCAATTGAATATCTTCGTAATCAAAAATTGGAAATTCATTTAACATATCGATGTCTCGTTTCTTTTGTAATGACCTGCCTATGCCTTCGCATCACTACGTCTTTTCCGACGTTTCCTTGACTTATTATAAACCAAAGTACAGATTTTGTCAATTTTTAAAACAAACCTTCTACAAACGTTCGTTTTTTATCGCAATCAAAATCTTCTGAAAATCACTAAAAATTATTAGATTCGTAAATTATAGTTGATAACTACCTTAGCCAATCCAAAAGTGCGATGACAGTTCCATACCATCACCGCACTGATTTAGCCCATTTATTATTCTAATCTCCTTTAGATGATTTCATTGTAAAGGTATAATACTTATCTCCGCTATAAGTTATTTTAAAGACTCCGGCTTTTTGTTCGCTGTATAGACTCGCATTTCCAGCAACCTTACCGTCAAATATAATAGTGCCTGTCACATAACTCCATTTAGGAGTGGCAATTACTTCTCCTTTATAGGTGATTGTAGAAGTATGATCTGCCTTTAAAGTTGCCTTCAAGGAATCTGGTGCTATTTCTCCAGATGCGTCTGCATCCATTACATCCGCTACAGACGCGCCTATCCAGTCTCCTAAGAGAGCTTTCTCTTCTTCTGGCAAGAAGTTCTCAGGTTTCGCTGCATCTGTTCCTTCTTTTGCAAGTTTCACATCCATTGAAGTTCCGACAAGCTCTTTCAAGATGCTTTCAAATGTAATCGTATCCTTACCAAGCTTGCCAACCATATCAGTATTTTCAATAGTAAGAGTTAATGTGTTATCATCATTTTTCCATTTACCTTCTGCAGTTGTTCCTTCTACGTTTAGTTTCGCCTTGCCTCCACTCATCAATTCGAGTTTGAAGCCAGCCATATCATCACCAGAGAGCGTTACTCCCATGGCCGTTCCACTAACAGCTACGTATTTCCCCACTAAGGCATCGTCCGCTCTTCCACCTGATTTTCCACAAGCTCCAAGCATGATAAGTAACAGAAGTGCCAATATCAAGCTAAATAATTTTTTCATTTTGAAACCTTCCCTTTCTCCTAAAATAGATTTGAAAGTCTATCTCATTCACTCATCTATTCTAATCAAAACTTGCCTCCTGAACCACCGTGAGTTCTTCCTGATGAAGATGTATGAGTACTGCTACCTCCAGAAGAAGATTTGCTCTCTTTGGGACGCGCCACCTTATCAACCGTTTTATATAGAAACTTTTCTTCTGCTTGAGTGACAGTGAGACTATTTTCTACAATATAATTTGTCGCTGCCACATCAGGCTCCACACTTTTGAGTTGGCTAGCCATACTTGAAACAACTATAATGGCTATGACAAGACCTACACCTAGAGATAGGGGCACCCATATCCAACTTATCGGTTCCTTAGGAAGATTCCCTTTGTCATAAGGTTTATCTGTCTTAGCCTGCGTTAAGAACTTATCGCTCAGTTCTGCAAAACTGCTAAATGCTTGCTCATATTCTCCGTTGCTTAGTTTCGGAACGAACCGATCAGACATATATTCTAAACCTGCATCGGTAAATGCTCGAATCGCATAACCTGTTGTGGTGATATGCCAATCCCGTTCCTTCATACTTAACAATAACAATAAACCACTATAGTCCTCACCCTGACCATAACCATTATAGTCAAAATAATCATCTGCAAAAGCTTCTGGTGTCTTCCCTCCCAGATCCTTGACAGTCACAATAACAAGGTCACATTTCTGCCGCTCACTAATCTCATCAAGTTTACTTAATAAATCTTTTTCTTCTACATCACTCAGTAAATCCGCTTCATCCACGAGACGCTTCAGGGGTCCAAACTTAGCAGCAATAGCAGTCAAACTACGGTGGGCACTGTCATACCAACTACTATTGCTATGATAAACTCCTTTGATAAAGGTATCCCAAAAATCTCCCAGAAGCTCTTTTGCTTTTCCCTTGTAGCAGATAGTTCTATAATCTTTAGACTTCCCTATTATCAGAAGAATAGCATCTTCCTTCCCTTTCTTGAAGAAATCCGTTGTATATTGAGTTACATCATCATAAGAGTCAGCAATGAGCAGATAAGATTTGAACTGATGCTCTTTGTAAATAGCTTGTGCTTCTTCTTCTAGTTTGCTTTTCTCATTGGATGATAGGAGGCCGGCCTCATCATAAATTAAAGTTTGACTTGACATGTCAGCTGACACAATCCCAATCAAGGTAAAAGCGAGAAAAACCGCAAGAAGGAATGATAGTAGTTTTTTCATCATATCTTCCTCCTTACATTAGATAAATCAACCAAACAATGCCATAGCAAACAATAGAAGTAAATGCTGCAATCGTCATAAAATAGCGCCAGTAGACTCGTTTATCCAAGGGAAGATTACCTACAAATTTTCCTGTTTGACCATTCATAGCAAAAACGTACTTTTCATTATTCCAAGTTGTGTTTAACAACCAGACTGGATAAAGGACATACTTGGCTTTGCTATTTTTAAACTCAACATGGCTACTTTCTGGAGTTACCATTGTAAAGCCTTTAACTGTTTCCGCAAATCTATCTTCAGTACTCCTTTTAGCCCGTTTATTAGCGTGGGTAATACTTTCTTCTGCCGTCACATCATAACGCTCGGCCAAATAACCTGCTAAATAGGCTGTTTGAAAGTCAACTGCTTTTGAAACATCAAAAGGTTCAATAGATTCCATCAAGGTATTGTCCATACTTTTAGAACCGTCAACAGGTAGATGAGAAAAGGCTAACTGACCAGAACGAAGGACAGAGTAAAATTCAGTTTGGGTGTAATTGTAATCTTTGTCACTCCAAGTCGTTATCCTAGTTGCTTTGTACTTAATATCCGCATCCGCTTCTGTATTAAATAACCAAAATGGCACGTAAACACCCTTTACTTCATCAATATGGTTCTGATCCTTAAAAATTTTTGGCAATAAACGCTTGCCGAGAAGATGCTTGTTAAGCGCTTCTCTGGCAGCTTTTTTATCCAGTTTAAACGGAATAACCAACTCTGGTTTCAAATCACCTACCAGACGTTCCTTGAGAACAACTGGATTGTCACAATAAGGGCAAGTTGTCGCAGCAGTATTTTCATCAGCAATCAATTGTCCACCACAGGAATTGCAAATAAAGACGTTCATCTGTTCGTCATCTTCTTGCCATTCTTCAGTAGAGTAGGTTGTTGAAGTTGACTCAGTAGAAGACTGTACATCTACCAAACCTTCATCCATGTGCTTGAGACTATCCATTTCATATTCAGAATCACAATAAGGACACTTCATTTTTTGGATTTTGGTATCAAAGGCTAAAGCACCACCACAACAAGGACATTTGTATTCTAAATTATCAGCCATGTCATCATCTCCTCTCCCGACACTAAGCCAATCTAGAGTTGTCTTGTTCTAAAACGTTGACCCGCATTCAGGACAGAATTTTGGTGCCTGGCCAGAATCTGGAACTTTCCAACCACAGTTACTACAATGTTTTGCCTGATGAACTATCGGTTTTGGACTGCCACAATTTGAACAGAATTTACCTGTATTTACCGTGCCACATGAACAAGTCCAGCTATTGCCCACTGGTTTCGGACTGCCACACTCTGGGCAGAACTTCCCCATAGCCTCATGGCCATTTGGACAGATCCACTTATTGACATTCGGAGTGCTTGGTGGTGCCTGATTTTCTGTTTGTGCTTGGTTAGCAGCCTGTTCTTGTCCCATAGCAAAGAGATTTTGTGCATTCATGCCACCGCCTGCATTGGCTGCCATGCCAAAGCCCATAAAGCCAGTCATAGCTCCTGCTTCATTGCTTGCGGCTGTCTTCATAGCGTCTGCCTGTGCTCCAACCAAGGTTGCGGCTGCCATAGTCGGATCTTTCATAATAGCAGTACGTTGAGCCTGCTTGATCATGTTCGCATCTTCTTCTGGGAGAGTAACGGAACCGAGTGCAATGCTAATGACTTTAAGACCACGAAGTTGACCCCATTTTTCTGAGAGATTTTCATTGAGGGCATTTTCTAATTCTGTATTGTGACTGACAATTTGATTCGGTCTCAATTCCATATCAGATAACTTAGCAAATGAAGGTTGCAAGGCGCTGATAAATTCAGTTTTCAACTGTGAGTCAATTTCTTCACGCAAATACTCTCTTTCAACATTTCCACAAACATTTGTATAAAACAAAAGCGGGTCAACGATCTTATAAGAATAAACCCCTGAGCATCGAACAGAAACGTCAAGGTCTAAACCAATCTTAGAATCTACCACACGAAATGGAATTGGGTTCGGTGTACCGAATTTATTATCAATTAATTCTTTTGTATTAAAATAATACACACGCTGATCTTTGCCAGTATCGCCACCATAAGTGAAACGTTTCCCAATTTGTTTGAAAGTATCCTTGATAGAATTTCCAAGATTTCCTGTAAAAATACTTGGTTCGCTGGAGGTATCATAAGTGAACTCACCTGGTTCGGCACAAACTTCTACAATCTTACCTTGCTCAACAATCATCATACACTGACCATCAGCCACTGCAATACCTGAACCATTGGAAATAATATTATCACTGCCCTTAGTATTGGATGATCGACCAGAGACCCGCTTTTGCCCCTTGACAACCATGACAGATTTGTCAATAGACTCACAATAGAAAAATTCTTTCCATTGATCGGCTAATAAACCACCTACAGCTCCTGCACCTGCTCTAATAAGTCCCATAATGCGCCTCTTTTCTTTTTATCAGTGAGCCATTAATAACTCACTTGCCTACCGCCTTTCTATTTAAATAATCCTTTCCACCTCCCATTCATTGTGATTACTGGTATGAGCGATTCTAGGCATATCGACTATTAAAAATATTGTTGACAACTAATCAATTATAACTCAAAAAAGCCCACTTAAACCCCGACTGCAAGTAGCAAAACATGCGAAGGGAGTCTAAATGAGCCACTTACAGTATAATTCTAGCTGTCATCAGCTACAACTCTCAGCAAGCTAACAAGGAGAGTGTAGAAAGCGAAAGAACGACGTTAAATGGATAATTCTAATATTTATATGATGATGGTGAGGTTCTATCAACTTGTTTTCAGTAGACAAACTACTCGTAAAACCTCTTAAACAGTATCTTGGACTTTTAAGCACTCAAATGTCACTTAGTCTTTATATATTATGAGTTACATTAAGCGAATGGTAATCTATGTAAATCAGGATCTCCTAATGATAAATTCCACTAATAAACCACCTTACTTCAAACTCACTTTAAAATGTAACCGTTACCAATTTCTATCTTTATTTTATCTTTTTTTCTAGGATTTTGCATGTTTTATACTGAATTTTTAAAATTTTTAGACGATTGTTTTCATTGTGTCTAATTAATTCTTAGAAATCACTATATATAAAAATATGTGAAATGATAGCTGTTTAGGGTCTACTCAGCTTAATAATATTCACCCTGACGGTAGTCCCATGAATTAAAGGTATCTGACAGGTGCATCATGATTTTATCAATATCAAGTCCTTTACGGATCACGACTGGTGCTGGTGAAGTTGAACGTGCTCCTCCTTGTTCTGGGATGAGTTTGCCGTCTTTATCGACCATAGAGACCATCACACCTTGCTCGTAGCGCGTTTCAATTGTTTTGTCAGGTTGGATGGATGCCACATAGTCGTCTGCTTCGATGACAAGATCCACTGCTTCTTCGATACGTTCTCCGATACCTTCCACCTTACCTCGGTTTCCTTTACCAGATGGGTTTGCTGATGAGGCGTAGACCATCTTACCTTCTTCCCAAAGCTTGGCAGCCAATTGTTCACCAGCTTTCCCAAATTTGATGACAAAACAGCTAGTACCACGCACGTCGGTCATGAGCTCTTCACGACCATCCCCATAAGCTTTGAGTTTTTCAAAAGCTTCTGGTTTCCAAGGAAGGATACAACCGAGGAGAATGTCTTCATCCCAATGTTTTTGGTAGAAGGCTTCAATTTCTGGGTTGAGTTGTGCTAAAGCGCGTAGCTCGTCCATGCTACCACAAAGTACAACACCTGGTTTGTTACGGTTACGTTCTTTAGCTTCAAATTTGCGTTCAAGACCTGCCTTGTCGCTAGTCATGATAATGTAACCAACTTTTGTAGGGCATACAATGCACCCGCCCTCACCTTTTAAAATGTCATAGCCTTCTTGTGAAAGTGTTCCGTTCCATTGAATGTGTTTTGTCATAGTTCTATATTTCCTTTTCTATTTTTTCTAATCCTGCCAGTAGGCTGGGCGTTGTTTTTCATAGGCAGCTATCAAGTCTTCATACTGCAAAGTAATACCGATATCATCCAAACCATTTAAAAGCTTATGTTTCCACTCGCTATCTATTTCGAAAGTGAATTTTCCAACTGGTGAGATGATTTTTTGTTGTTCCAAGTCCACAGTTACCTGATCACTTGGTTTGAGCTGGGCTAGTTTCTCTCTCACCTCTCTAGGCTGAACAATGGGCAACATGCCATTATTGAGTTCATTATTGTAATGAATGTCACCGAAAGAGCCTGCAATCACGACCTTAAAACCATAGTCGGCTAGAGCCCAAGCTGCGTGTTCCCTTGAAGATCCTGCACCAAAGTTATCCCCTGAAATGAGAATACTGGCTTTGCGATATTCAGGTCGGTTAAAGACAAAGTCTGGATCTTCAGTGTAGTTATCGTCCAGATAACGCCAAGCATACATGAGGTACTTACCAAAGCCTTTTTTATCAATTAACTTGAGAAACTGCTTGGGTAGGATTTGGTCGGTGTCGATGTTATCATTCATGAGAGGAACGGTCGTTCCCGTATAAACTGTAAATTTCTCCATATCCTCTCCTTACTGGGCCTCTGGCATTTGCCGAACATCTACGAAGCCCCCTGCAATAGCTGCCGCAGCTGCCATGGCTGGACTGCAGAGATGGGTCTTAGCACCAAAGCCTTGTCTGTCTTCAAAGTTGCGGTTGCTGGTTGAGGCACAGTGGACACCATCAGGGACCTTGTCAGGATTCATCCCTAGGCACATAGAACAACCTGGGTCTCTCCATTCAAAGCCAGCATCTAAGAAGACCTTATCCAAGCCCAACTTCTCCGCAGCTCGTTTGACAGGACGAGAGCCTGGAACCACGATAGCCGTTAAGTTGGGAGCTATTTTCTTCCCTTTGACAAATCGCGCAGCCAGTTGCAAGTCACTGAGCCGAGCATTGGTACAAGACCCGATAAAAATATAGCCTAGCTCAATATCCGCTGGCTTTTGACCAGGCTCCAAGTCCATGTAATGATAAGCACGTTCATCGTTCATATCCTTAATTTCTGGAAAACTACTGTCAAAGTCAACGCCCATAGCTGGATTGGTTCCCCAGGTCACCATAGGAGCCAAGCCTGAGACATCCATCTGAATAACCTTATCATAAACAGCATCCTCGTCACTAACAAGCGTCTTCCAGTCTGTAACAGCTTCCTCAAAATCTTTTGGAACACACTCTCTGCCCTTAAGATAGTCATAGGTAGTCTGATCTGGATTCATAATTCCCATCTTAGAACCAAACTCGATGGACATATTGCAGATAGTCATTCTCTCTTCCATGGTCAGTGCATCAATCGCTTGCCCACGATATTCCACCACATATCCTACACCACAAGCAACGCCATACTTGGCAATTAAGGCGAGAATGTAATCCTTAGAATAAACTCCTTTTTGAGGAACACCAGTGAATTCTACCAGCATTTTCTTGGGTTTAACTTGCCAGAGTGTCTGGGTAGCAAAGACATGCTCGACCTCACTGGTCCCAATCCCAAAGGCAATAGCTCCGAAAGCTCCGTGAGTAGCTGTGTGGCTGTCTCCACAGACGATGAATTTTCCTGGTTGGGTCCGTCCTGTCTCTGGACCAACCATGTGAACAATACCCTGCTTTTCAGAACCGTGGGCAGCATGTTCAATCCCAAATTCCTCAACATTTTCAGCTAGCTTATCAATTTGGGCCTTAGAAATCACATCTCGAATATCGTATATATTGACCGTTGGTACATTGTGGTCAAAGGTTCCAAATGTCAAGTCTGGCCGTCTCAATCTGCGACCTGCATCTCGTAATCCTTGAAAAGCTTGGGGACTGGTCACTTCATGAATATAGTGCTGGTCCACATACATGAGTTGGGGCTGCCCCTCTTCTCCTGTGATGACATGACGGTCCCATAATTTATCAAAAATCGATTTTCCTGCCATCCATTACCTCCAAATAAAATATAAGACTACTAGTGTGGTTACCATCCCGAGAAACCAAACCGTTTTAAAATACCATTTTCTAGTCTTGTGGTGAAAGGTGATTCCTGCTAACCAAGCTCCAAAACCACCACAAGTAAGGGCTAAAATGAGGAAGATTTTCTCTGGGATACGCCAAGCTCTTCTCCTTGCCTTGGATTTGTCAATGCCATAAATCAAGAAAATCAGCAGATTCCAAATCAAGAGGGCAAGAGTCATTCCTTCATTTATCTTCATAGTCTTTCAATGATGGCTTCTGTCATTTCCTTGGTCGAAGCCTGTCCTCCAATATCTCTCGTTAAAATGCCAGCCGCTAAACTAGCTTCAACAGCACACTCGATACGCTCTGCATCCTCGTAACGTCCGAAACTATCTCTCAACATCATGGCAACTGACAAAATCATGGAGATAGGATTGGCAATTCCTTGACCTGCAATATCAGGTGCCGAACCGTGAATGGGCTCATAAAGACTTGGCCCCTTTTCAGAATGACTGGCTGATGGCATAACACCCAGAGTGCCTGATAGAACGCTTGATTCATCAGATAAGATATCTCCGAAAAGATTCTCTGTCACGATGACATCAAACTTGGCAGGATTGGTAATCATAAGCATGGCAGCTGAGTCCACCAACTGGTGTTCCAAGGTAACATCTGGGAAATCTTGCGCGACTTCCTCAGCTACTCTCCGCCAGAGTTTTGATGTCGCTAGAACATTTTGCTTATCGATGCTGGTAACGATTTTTCTCCGACTTCTTGCGATTTCAAAGGCCTTACGAATAATCCGCTCCACTTCCTCATAGATGTAGTCGTTGATATCACGCGCTTTTCGCTCTTCAAGGATATGATCCCCAAAGTAAATACCACCTGTCAACTCACGTACCACGACAAAGTCTACACCAGCAATTCGTTCCAGCTTGAGAGGTGATAAATGCTTGAGACTGTCAAAGATTTTTACGGGGCGAATATTGGCATAGAGATTGAGTTCCTTACGAAGAGCCAGCAAGCCTTGTTCAGGCCGAATCGCTGCCCCATCATACTGAGGACTACCGATAGCCGCTAGGAGAATAGCATCTACTTCTCTACATGCCTTGAGGGTTGCATCAGGTAAGGGATGCCTCGCAGCATCAATACCTGCACCTCCAAAGGGGCGTCTATCTATCTCATAGTCAAAACCTGTTTTTGAAGCTAGAGCTTCCAGAACCGTTAAACCAGCCTCCATGATTTCTGGACCGATTCCATCCCCTGCTAGAGCTACTATTTTCTTTGTCATAGCCTCCTCCTTTACACACTAGGCATGTCTCGGTAGGAGACGCTGCGCCCCATCTCACCTGCATTCTCTTTTTGAACAAAGGTATTGGCATTAATATAGGCAATAGCCGAAGCCTTCAATACATCGAAGTCAAGACCTGCTGCGTTAAAGATGGTTTCTGTATCTCTGTTTTCAACAGTAACCAAGACACGAGCTTGAGCATCAATTCCATCTGTTACAGCATCAATAGTATAGGATACCAAGCGAACAGATTGATTAAAGAACTTATCGATAGCGTTAAAGATCGCTTCAACAGAACCTTGTCCTGTCGCATTAAATTCGACTTTCTCACCATCCATATTTGCTAGACTAACGAGCGCTTCGATGTCATTATCCGCATGAGTTTGAAGTTGTAAATCATCAAAGTGGAAGCCTTCTGGATTTTCAACCATGGTTCCAGCGACCAGCGCACGAATATCTGCATCCGTGATTTCTTGTTTCTTGTCCGCTAGTGCCTTGAACTTAGCAAAGAGTGGTTTGATATCCTCTTCTGTAAAATCTAGGGCCAGTTCTCTTAGCTTTTCAACAAAAGCATGGCGTCCAGACAATTTTCCAAGCGGAAGACTGTTACTCTTAACACCGACCAATTCAGGAGTGATGATTTCATAAGTGAGAGGGTTTTTAAGGACTCCATCTTGGTGAATACCAGATTCGTGAGAGAAGGCATTGCCACCAACGACGGCCTTGTTTTTAGGAACTGGAATACCTGAAAAGCGAGAAACCATTTCTGACGTATTCATTGTTTCATCCAAAACAATATCACTAGTTGCTTGGAAGAAATCCT
>CAUVUZ010000043.1:0-12834 GCA_963555095.1 uncultured Streptococcus sp.
GAAAAACGATGAAAATTCAAGACCTATTGAGAAAAGATGTCATGTTGCTGGATTTACAGGCAACTGAAAAAACAGCTGTCATCGAAGAGATGATTCATAGCTTGGTAGATCACGGTTACGTGACGGATTTTGAAACCTTTAAAGAAGGAATTTTAGCGCGTGAAGCTCTCACTTCCACTGGTTTGGGTGATGGAATCGCTATGCCTCACAGTAAAAATTCTGCTGTCAAAGAAGCAACGGTTCTCTTTGCTAAGTCAAACAAGGGTGTTGACTACGAAAGCTTGGATGGGCAACCAACAGACCTCTTCTTCATGATTGCTGCTCCAGAAGGTGCAAATGATACTCACTTGGCTGCCTTGGCAGAATTGTCACAATACTTGATGAAAGATGGTTTCGCTGACAAACTTCGCCAAGTAACATCTGCAGATCAAGTTATCGAACTTTTTGACCAAGCTTCAGAAAAAGCCGAAGAGTCTGTTCAAGCACCTGCTAGTGACTCTGGCGACTTTATCGTAGCTGTTACAGCTTGTACGACAGGTATTGCCCACACTTACATGGCTCAAGAGGCCCTTCAAAAAGTGGCTGCTGAAATGGGTGTTGGGATCAAGGTCGAAACCAACGGTGCCAGCGGTGTTGGGAATCAATTGACTGCAGAGGATATCCACAAGGCTAAAGCTGTTATCATCGCAGCAGACAAGGCTGTTGAGATGGATCGTTTCGATGGAAAACCTTTGGTTAACCGTCCAGTTGCAGACGGTATCCGTAAGACAGAAGAATTGATCAACTTGGCTCTTTCAGGAGATGCTGAAGTTTATCGTGCCGCTAATGGGGCCAAAGCTGCAACAGCATCTAATGAAAAACAAAGCCTTGGTGGTGCCTTCTACAAACACTTGATGAGTGGTGTATCTCAAATGTTGCCATTCGTTATCGGTGGTGGTATCATGATTGCCCTTGCTTTCTTGATTGATGGTGCTTTGGGTGTGCCACAAGATAGTCTTGGCAATCTCGGATCCTACCATGAGCTAGCTTCTATGTTCATGAAAATTGGTGGCGCGGTCTTTGGCTTGATGCTCCCAGTCTTTGCAGGATATGTTGCCTACTCTATCGCTGAAAAACCTGGTTTGGTAGCAGGTTTCGTGGCTGGTGCTATTGCCAAAGAAGGTTTTGCCTTTGGTAAAATCCCTTATGCTGCAGGCGGAGAAGCAACTTCAACTCTTGCAGGTGTCTCATCTGGTTTCCTAGGTGCCCTTGTGGGTGGATTTATCGCAGGTGCTTTGGTTCTTGCTATCAAGAAATATGTAAAAGTTCCTCGTTCACTTGAAGGTGCTAAATCAATTCTTCTCTTGCCGCTTCTTGGAACAATCTTAACAGGATTTGTTATGTTGGCTGTCAACATTCCAATGGCAGCAATCAACACTGCTATGAATGACTTCCTAGGCGGCCTTGGAGGAGGTTCAGCTGTCCTTCTTGGTATCGTTCTTGGTGGAATGATGGCTGTCGACATGGGTGGACCTGTTAATAAAGCAGCTTATGTCTTTGGTACAGGTACGCTTGCAGCGACTGTTTCTTCAGGTGGTTCTGTAGCTATGGCAGCAGTTATGGCTGGAGGAATGGTGCCACCACTTGCCATCTTTGTCGCAACCCTTCTCTTTAAAGATAAATTTACCAAAGAAGAACGCAACTCTGGTTTGACAAACATCATCATGGGCTTGTCATTTATCACTGAGGGAGCAATTCCATTTGGTGCTGCTGACCCAGCTCGTGCTATCCCAAGTTTCATCCTTGGTTCTGCGGTGGCAGGCGGACTCGTTGGTCTTGCAGGTATCAAACTCATGGCGCCACACGGAGGAATCTTCGTCATCGCCCTTACTTCAAATGCCCTTCTTTACCTAGTCTTTGTCTTGATTGGAGCAATTGTAAGTGGAGTGGTTTATGGTTACTTACGCAAACCACAAGCATAAAAAATATCAGAATAGAAAGATTGTTACCATTTGGTGCAATCTTTTTCTCTATTCGAAATGACTGTGAAATATGTTATAATAGAAGAATGGCAAACAAGAATACTAGTAAAACAAGACGGAGACCGTCTAAAGCAGAACTTGAAAGAAAACAGGCTATTCAGAGGATGTTGATTTCCTTAGGGATCGCCTTGTTACTGATTATTGCAGCCCTCAAACTCGGTGCAGCAGGTGTCACACTTTACAATCTCATTCGATTGGTGGTTGGAAGTTTGGCCTATGTGGCTATTGGTGCCCTCCTCATCTATCTTTTTCTTTTTAAATGGATACGCAAGAAAGAGGGGCTTCTGTCAGGATTTCTTTGTATCATTGCTGGCTTGCTCTTGATTTTTGAGGCCTACTTGGTATGGAAATATGGCTTGGAGCAGTCAGTTCTAAAAGGGACCCTGTCTCAAGTTATGACGGACCTGACTGGTATGCGGGTGACTAGCTTCGCTGGTGGAGGCCTACTTGGTGTCGGACTTTATATTCCCATAGCCTTTCTTTTCTCCAATATCGGCTCCTACTTTATTGGAGTTCTTTTGATTCTAGTTGGGGCACTCTTAGTTAGTCCTTGGTCTATTTACGATGTTGCTGCCTTTATTGGAGCTCAGTTCAGATCTTTCATGGAAAAACAGGAACAGAGAAAACAGGAACGCTTCATCAAGAGAGAAGAAGAGAAGGCTCGTCAAGAAGCTGAAGAAGCTGCCAGAATTCAGAGAGAACAAGAAGAGCAGGATGCGCTGCCGCTTCCTCCTGTAGATCCTGAAACGGGAGAAATCTTATCAGAGGTACCAGACTACGAACTTTCACCAATTCCTGAGGAAGAATGGATTGAACCGGAGATTATCCTTCCTCAAGCTGATTTTGAAGTTCCAGAAGAGGAAGAAGACTTTGATGATGAAGATGTTCAGGTCGATTTTTCAGCCAAGGAAGCCCTCGAATACAAGCTACCAAGCTTGCAACTCTTTGCGCCAGATAAACCCAAAGATCAGTCCAAGGAAAAGAAGATTGTTCGAGAAAATATCAAAATCCTAGAAGAAACCTTTGCTAGTTTTGGTATCAAGGTGACGGTTGAACGAGCTGAAATTGGACCATCAGTAACCAAGTATGAAGTCAAACCCGCCGTTGGGGTACGGGTTAACCGCATTTCCAATCTGGCAGACGACTTAGCGTTAGCTCTGGCGGCCAAGGATGTTCGGATTGAGGCTCCAATACCTGGTAAATCCCTAGTCGGAATCGAAGTGCCTAACTCTGAGATTGCGACTGTATCCTTCCGAGAACTATGGGAACAATCTCAAACGAAAGCTGAAAATCTCTTGGAAATTCCTTTAGGGAAGGCAGTTAATGGCACTGCAAGAGTTTTTGACCTTTCTAAAATGCCCCACTTGCTCGTCGCAGGTTCAACGGGTTCTGGGAAGTCAGTCGCAGTTAACGGTATTATCGCTAGCATTCTTATGAAAGCAAGACCAGACCAAGTCAAGTTTATGATGGTGGATCCAAAGATGGTTGAGTTATCGGTTTACAATGACATTCCTCATCTCTTGATTCCAGTTGTGACCAATCCACGCAAGGCCAGCAAGGCCCTGCAAAAGGTTGTGGATGAGATGGAAAACCGTTATGAACTCTTCGCTAAGGTTGGTGTGCGAAATATCGCTGGTTACAATGCTAAGGTCGAGGAATTTAATAGCCAATCCGAGTACAAACAAGTACCGCTGCCTTTGATTGTTGTCATTGTAGACGAGTTGGCTGACCTCATGATGGTGGCTAGCAAGGAAGTGGAAGATGCCATCATTCGTCTTGGACAGAAGGCGCGTGCTGCAGGGATTCACATGATTCTCGCAACGCAACGTCCATCCGTTGATGTTATCTCTGGTCTTATCAAGGCCAATGTTCCATCTCGTGTGGCTTTTGCAGTTTCATCAGGTACAGATTCACGAACCATCTTGGATGAAAATGGCGCTGAAAAACTGCTTGGTCGAGGAGACATGCTCTTTAAACCAATTGATGAAAATCACCCAGTCCGTCTGCAAGGATCCTTTATCTCGGATGATGATGTTGAACGCATCGTAAACTTCATCAAGGCTCAGGCAGATGCGGACTACGATGACAGCTTTGATCCAGGAGACGTTCCTGAAAATGAAGGAGATTTTTCTGATGGTGAAGCTGGTGGCGATCCGCTCTTTGAGGAAGCCAAGGCTCTGGTTATCGAGACACAGAAAGCCAGTGCTTCTATGATTCAGCGTCGTTTGTCAGTTGGATTTAACCGTGCGACCCGCCTTATGGAAGAACTTGAGATGGCAGGTGTTATCGGTCCAGCTGAAGGAACCAAACCGCGAAAAGTATTGCAACAATAAAAAAACAGCTTCTTTCCAAATTTGGAAAGAAGTTATTTTTGTGATTACTGGTTCGTTTTAGTTTCAGAACTCGTCGTATTTGACTGTGTTCCATTATCGCTTGTTTCTTTATTTGTAGCTGGTGTAGAAGAGTCCTGAGTTGTTGTTTTCTTATCTTCTTTTTGCTCTTCTTTTTTATTGGATTGAGAAGTTTCTTCTTGCGGGGTATTTTCTTTAGTAGAAGTGTTGTCCTTGTTAGGTGTAGTATTTTCCTGAGGCGATTCCTTTTGGATTTCTTTGACAACAGTTGTTTGAGTTGTCGTCGGTTCTTTTTTGTTGTTTTTGTTATTATCCATGGCGTTCATGATGGTGATAGTAGCGGTGATGAGACCAAGGATACTACCGATGGTAGCAATCGTTTTTTGAAAGACAGTAAATCCTTTTTTAATGTGTTCAGTTTTTGATTTATTAGAAGTTCTACGATAATTAGACATGATACTCTCCTTTGATTATGATTTATTATACCTCATTTCTTTAAAAAAATCTTAAAAAAAGAGAAACTTCCCTTTCTTGTCGCAGGTCTCTTTTCGTGATACAATAGAAGGAGTGATTTTAGAAAGCGTGAGAAAACATGATTTACTTTGATAATTCGGCGACGACCAAACCTTATCCCGAAGCACTAGAGACCTATATGCAGGTCGCTTCGAAAATTGTAGGAAATCCTTCTAGCCTCCATCGTTTGGGCGACCAAGCAACACGAATTTTAGATGCTTCCCGGCAGCAGATTGCGGATTTGATTGGGAAGAAGAGTGATGAAATCTTCTTTACCTCTGGTGGAACAGAAGGGGATAACTGGGTCATCAAGGGTGTGGCCTTTGAAAAAGCCCAGTTTGGTAAGCACCTCATCGTATCAGCTATTGAGCATCCAGCAGTCAAGGAGTCAGCTCTCTGGCTGAAAAGTCAAGGTTTTGAGGTGGATGTTGCCCCAGTTGATGAGAAAGGATTTGTAGATGTCAGGGCTCTAGCAAGTTTGATTCGATCAGATACGACCCTCGTCTCCGTCATGGCAGTTAACAATGAAATCGGCTCTATCCAGCCTATTGAAGCTATTTCAGAACTTTTAGCTGATAAACCAACCATTTCCTTCCATGTTGATGGAGTTCAGGCACTCGCTAAGATTCCGACTGAAAAATATCTGACAGAACGAGTGGATTTTGCGACTTTCTCTAGTCACAAGTTTCACGGAGTTCGAGGTGTTGGATTTATCTATATCAAGTCAGGCAAGAAAATCATGCCTCTTTTAACAGGTGGTGGTCAGGAGCGTGATTATCGTTCGACAACTGAAAATGTGGCAGGGATTGCAGCGACTGCCAAGGCTTTACGTTTGGCTATGGAAAAGCTAGACTTATTTACTGCTAAGACAAGCCAGATGAAGGCAGTCATTCGCCAAGCCCTTCTGGACTATCCAGACATTTTCGTCTTTTCAAATGAAGAAGACTTTGCCCCTCATATCCTGACTTTTGGAATCAAGGGTGTTCGTGGAGAAGTCATCGTCCATGCCTTTGAAGACTATGATATTTTCATTTCCACAACCTCTGCTTGTTCGTCCAAGGCAGGAAAACCTGCGGGTACCTTGATTGCCATGGGAGTGGACAAAGATAAGGCCCAGTCAGCTGTGCGTCTTAGCCTAGACCTTGAAAATGATATGAGTCAGGTTGAGCAGTTTTTGACCAAGCTAAAATTAATTTACAATCAAACTAGAAAAGTAAGATAGGAGCATTTATGCAGTATTCAGAAATTATGATTCGCTACGGAGAGTTGTCAACCAAGGGCAAAAATCGTATGCGTTTCATCAATAAACTTCGTAATAATATTTCGGACGTTTTGTCCATCTATCCCCAAGTAAAAGTGACAGCAGATCGCGACCGTGCCCACGCTTACCTCAATGGAGCTGACTACACAGCAGTGGCAGAATCACTCAAACAAGTCTTCGGGATTCAAAACTTTTCTCCCGTTTATAAGGTTGAAAAATCTGTTGCGACGCTTAAGGCTGCTGTCCAAGAGATTATGCAGGACATCTACAAGGAAGGCATGACATTTAAAATCTCTAGTAGACGTAGTGACCACAACTTTGAACTCGACAGTCGTGAACTCAACCAAACGCTTGGCGGAGCTGTTTTCGACGTAATCCCAACTATTCAAGCTCAAATGAAAAATCCTGATATCACTCTTCAGGTGGAGATTCGTGAGGAAGCTGCTTATCTTTCTTATGAAACCATTCGGGGAGCAGGTGGCTTGCCTGTGGGGACTTCTGGTAAGGGCATGCTTATGTTATCAGGGGGAATTGACTCGCCTGTAGCGGGTTATCTGGCCCTCAAACGTGGGGTGGATATTGAGGCCGTTCACTTTGCCAGCCCACCTTACACCAGTCCAGGAGCTCTCAAGAAGGCTCAAGATTTGACCCGTAAATTGACCAAATTTGGTGGCAATATCCAGTTTATCGAGGTGCCTTTCACAGAGATTCAAGAAGAAATCAAGGTCAAGGCGCCAGAAGCCTATCTCATGACCTTGACGCGTCGCTTTATGATGCGCATTACTGACCGTATCCGTGAGGTGAGAAAGGGTCTGGTCATCATCAATGGGGAAAGCCTAGGTCAAGTAGCGAGCCAGACTTTGGAAAGTATGCAGGCTATCAACGCTGTGACCAATACTCCCATCATCCGCCCTGTGGTTACGATGGACAAGTTGGAAATCATTGACATCGCTCAGGAAATCGATACCTTTGAAATTTCAATCCAGCCTTTTGAAGATTGCTGTACTATTTTTGCGCCTGATCGTCCTAAGACCAATCCTAAGATAGAGAATGCTGAGAAGTATGAAAAATGGATGGATGTTGAAGGTTTGGTTGAGCGAGCAGTGGCTGGAATTATAATCACTAAGATCACGCCTCAGGTTGAAAAAGATGAAGTTGATAACTTGATTGACACTCTCCTCTAATCAGAAAATCCAGAAGAATTCAGAAAAACAAATGAAAAAAGTTAGTTATTTATCCTTAAAATGGACATTTACTAACTTTTTTCTATTTTTATGGTATAATGAGATAAAATTTTGAATATAGAGAGTTTTCTGACAATGAACCATTCCTACTTTTACTTAAAAATGAAAGAACACAAACTTAAGGTACCTTATACAGGAAAGGAGCGTCGTGTGCGTGTGCTTCTGCCAAAGGACTACGAGAAGGATACAGACCGTTTTTACCCTGTAGTTTACTTTCATGATGGGCAAAATGTCTTTTACAGCAAGGAGTCTTATATCGGACACTCTTGGAAGATTATTCCAGCCATTAAGCGGAATCCTGACATCAGTCGCATGATTGTTGTAGCCATCGACAATGATGGTTTGGGGCGGATGCATGAGTATGCGGCTTGGAAGTTTCAAGAATCTCCTATCCCAGGCCAGCAGTTTGGCGGTAAGGGTGTGGAGTATGCCGAGTTTGTCATGGAGGTGGTCAAGCCTTTTATTGATGAAACCTATCGTACCAAAGCTGATCGCCAGCACACGGCTATGATTGGTTCCTCTCTAGGAGGCAACATTACTCAGTTTATCGGACTAGAGTACCAAGACCGAATTGGTTGTCTAGGTATCTTCTCATCTGCCAACTGGCTTCACCAAGAAGCCTTTAACCGCTACATCGAGCGTAAGAAATTGTCGCCTGAACAGCGCATTTTCATTTATGTAGGAACAGAAGAAGCAGATGATACAGACAAGACTCTGATGGCTGGCAATATCAAGCAAGCCTATATCGACTCATCGCTTCGCTATTACCATGATTTGATTGCAGGTGGAGTAGGCTTGGATAATCTTGTCTTAAAAGTTCAGTCTGGAGCCATCCATAGTGAGATTCCATGGTCGGAAAATTTACCAGACTGTCTCCGATTTTTTGCAGAGAAATGGTAAGTTAAGAAAGGAGAAAGCCAATGCATATTGAAAACCTCAGCCACTGGAGTGGCAATCTTAATCGTGAAATGTACCTCAACCGTTATGGACATGCTGGGATTCCAGTTGTTGTTTTTGCCTCATCTGGAGGTAGTCACAACGAATATTATGATTTTGGCATGATTGACGCCTGTGCTTCCTTTATTGAGGAAGGGCGCGTCCAATTCTTTACGCTATCCAGTGTGGACAGTGAGAGCTGGCTGGCTACTTGGAAAAATAGTCATGACCAGGCGGAGATGCATCGCGCCTACGAACGCTATGTGATTGAGGAGGCCATTCCTTTTATCAAGCATAAGACAGGTTGGTTTGATGGCATGATGACGACAGGTTGCTCGATGGGGGCCTACCATGCACTCAATTTCTTTCTCCAGCATCCAGATGTCTTTACCAAGGTAATTGCTCTCAGTGGTGTTTACGACGCACGTTTCTTCGTTGGCGATTACTACAATGACGATGCTATTTACCAAAACTCACCTGTAGATTATATCTGGAATCAAAACGACGGCTGGTTTATCGATCGTTACCGTCAGGCAGAAATCGTCGTTTGTACGGGCCTTGGTGCCTGGGAACAAGATGGTCTGCCATCCTTCTACAAGCTCAAAGAAGCCTTTGACCAGAAACAAATTCCAGCTTGGTTTGCTGAATGGGGACACGATGTCGCCCACGACTGGGAATGGTGGCGTAAACAAATGCCCTATTTTCTTGGACACCTGTATCTATAAAAGGAGTTGCCTATGAATTACCTTGTTATTTCTCCCTACTATCCGCAAAACTTCCAACAGTTTACAATCGAGTTAGCTAATAAAGGCATCACAGTCTTGGGGATTGGTCAGGAGCCTTATGAGCAACTGGATGAGCCTTTGCGCAATAGCTTGACCGAGTATTTCCGTGTGGACAATCTTGAGAACATAGACGAAGTCAAACGTGCAGTTGCCTTTCTTTTCTACAAGCATGGTCCAATCAACCGCATCGAGTCCCACAATGAATACTGGCTTGAGCTAGACGCAGCACTTAGAGAACAATTCAATGTCTTTGGTGCCAAACCCGAAGATCTTAAAAAAACCAAGTTTAAGTCTGAGATGAAGAAACTCTTCCAGAAAGCAGGTGTACCTGTGGTACCTGGTGCTGTTATCCAAACGGAAGCAGATGTGGATAAAGCAGTGAAAGAAATCGGTCTACCAATGATTGCCAAACCTGATAATGGAGTGGGAGCGGCCGCAACCTTTAAGCTCGAGACAGAAGACGATATCCATCACTTCAAACAAGAATGGGACCATTCAACCGTGTATTTCTTTGAAAAATTTGTCACTTCTAGCGAAATCTGTACCTTTGACGGACTTGTGGACAAGGATGGCAATATCGTCTTTTCAACGACTTTCGATTATGCTCATACACCACTTGATCTCATGATTTATAAGATGGACAATTCCTACTATGTGCTCAAGGATATGGATCCTAAATTACGCAAGTATGGAGAGGCCATTATCAAGGAATTTGGTATGAAAGAACGCTTTTTCCATATCGAGTTCTTCCGTGACGGGGACGACTACATTGCCATTGAGTACAATAACCGTCCTGCAGGTGGCTTTACCATTGATGTTTATAACTTCGCTCATTCATTGGATCTCTACCGAGGTTATGCAGCTATTGTCGCAGGAGAAGAGTTCCCAGAGTCAGAATTTGAACCACAATATTGTTTAGCTACATCACGTCGTGCCAATGCCAATTATGTCTATTCAGAAGAAGACTTGCTTGCTAAGTACAGCCAGCAATTCAAGGTCAAGAAAATCATGCCAGCAGCCTTTGCAGAGTTGCAAGGTGACTACCTTTATATGCTGACCACTCCGAGCCGCCAAGAGATGGAGCAGATGATTGCAGACTTTGGTCAGCGTCAAGAATAACGATTAGGATGAAAGGAGTTTGACTTCTTTTGTCCTTTTCTTAAACATAGGTTAAATAAAGCGTTTTCCAGAGATTCTTTTAGAAAATCGGTTGCGAAAAGGCCTAAAAATTGATAGAATAAGGATTGTCTAAAAAAATTTAAGGAGAATCTATCAAATGGATTTTACATGGGCTATTAAATATGCCACAGAATTCTTGGGAACTGCTATTTTGATCATTCTTGGTAATGGTGCAGTTGCTAACGTTGAACTTAAAGGTACGAAAGGTCACCAAAGTGGCTGGCTCGTTATCGCGGTTGGTTACGGTATGGGGGTTATGATCCCAGCCTTGATGTTCGGTAATGTATCTGGTAACCACATCAACCCAGCCTTCACACTTGGACTTGCTGTTAGTGGTCTTTTCTCTTGGGAGCAAGTACCATTTTACATCCTAGCACAAGTTTTGGGAGCAATTTTCGGTCAAGCTTTGGTTGTAGCGACTCACCGCCCTTACTACTTGAAAACAGAAAACCCAAACAATATCTTGGGTACCTTCTCAACGATTTCAAGTGTCGATCACGGTACAAAAGAATCACGTTTCGCAGCAAGTGTAAATGGTTTTATCAATGAGTTTGTCGGTTCGTTTATTCTGTTCTTTGCAGCCCTAGGAATGACTAAAAACTTTTTTGGTGCTGAGGTTCTTCAATACATGAAACAAATGGCTACTCAAGCTGGTCAAACTGTTGACTTAGGTGAATTGGCAGTAAAAGCTCAAGTAGCACCACACACAGCAGCAGGTCTTTCAGTAGCTCATTTAGGGCTTGGTTTCCTAGTGATGGCCTTGGTAACTTCACTTGGTGGACCTACTGGACCTGGTTTGAACCCAGCTCGTGACTTCGGACCACGTCTTCTTCACGAACTCCTTCCAAAATCAGTTCTTGGTCAACACAAGGGTGATTCAAAATGGTGGTATGCATGGGTTCCGGTTGTAGCTCCAATTGCAGCGGGTATTGCAGCAGTAGCACTATTCAAATTACTTTACCTATAAGAAATGAAACTGGGAAATCCCAGTTTTTTTATCGGAAATTTTTGTAAAAAATTCTAGAATTTAAGTGGAATAGCTTGTAAAAAATCCTAAAATCCTTTAAAATAAAAGAGTTGGAGGAAGCTATGAATGCAAATCAAATGATACAAATTATTCCGACTTTGAAGGTCAATAACCGAAAATTAAACGAAAAATTTTACATTGAAACTCTTGGGATGAAGCCCTTATTAGAAGAATCTGCTTTCCTTTCACTTGGTGACCAATCAGGTGTTGAGAAGTTGATTCTCGAAGAGGCTCCCAGTATGCGAACTCGGAGAGTTGAAGGGCTTAAGAAGTTAGCTAGACTTTTGGTAAAAGTTAAGAATCCTTCTGAAATTGAAGATCTTCTTTCACAGATGGAGCCTCTTCCTCGCCTATTTAAAGGAAGCCGTGGTTATGCTTTTGAGATTGTTTCTCCTGAACAGGATGTGATCCTTGTTCATGCGGAAAATGATATAAGAGATTTGGTTCCACTGGAAACTGTTCCTGAATTTTCTTCAAATACAGGTATAAAATACTTGAGTCAATTTGAAATTTCTATGGAGTTGCGTTTGCCTGAGGGGACGGAGAGTATACTTGATCCTGAAAAAGTTGGGACAGTTATCACCTTTACGGAAGGGCAAGGTCCAGATTTGACTGTTGAAAACAACGTCACTTGGGATTTATCTATGATAAAATTTTTAGTGAAGGATTTAGATTTAACCAGTCTTCGTCAGAAATTTGAAAAGACAGGCTACTTTGTTCCTAAGTCTGAAAAATTCTTCCTTGGTAAAGATACCAATAACATCGAATTGTGGTTTGAAGAAGCATGAAGTTGGAAAAAATTCAAAGAAAAATAGAAGATCAAATTGAGGCAGGGGTCTATCCCGGGGCCTCTTTTGCGTATTATAAGGATGGTGAATGGAAAGAGTCTTATCTAGGATTGAGTGACCCTGAGAAAGGTTTGAAAACAGAGTTGGGACTGGTCTATGACCTAGCTAGTGTGAGTAAGGTTGTGGGAGTGGGAACAGTCTTTACCTTCTTGTGGCAACAAGGTAAATTAAATATTGACCGACCAGTGACAGATTTTCTGCCTGAGTGTGATTACCCAGATATCACTATCCGTAAACTTCTGACCCATGCTACAGACTTAGATCCCTTTATTCCTAACAGAGACCAGTTAAGCGCTGAGGAGTTAAGAGAGGCCATGTTTCATCTGAATAGACGTAGTCAGCCTGCCTTCCTATACTCGGATGTTCACTTTTTACTCTTGGGCTTTCTTTTGGAAAAAATCTTTGAACAAGACTTGGATCAGATTATAGAAGAACAAGTTTTGGAACCATGGGGGATGAAAGAGACCCAGTTCGGCCCCGTTGAGCATGCTGTACCAACAGTGAGAGGAGTAGAGGCTGGAAAGATCCACGATCCCAAAGCTCGTCTTTTGGGCAAACATGCTGGAAGTGCAGGTTTGTTTTCAACTGTTAAGGATTTGCAAAACTTTTTGGAGCATTACTTGAAAGATGATTTTGCTGCAGATTTGAGCCGAAATTTTTCTCCTTTAG
>CAUVUZ010000044.1:0-12813 GCA_963555095.1 uncultured Streptococcus sp.
TCTTTTCTTATTTCTTTGCTATCCTATCCTTCTATATTATTGAGCCATTGATTGCTGGTAAGACCAATCCTTTAATACGGAAAATTAGTCGATTACCTCATATTAAACCAATTAGTGCTGGTGGTGCTGGCATTCTTACCTTGATTACCTTGATTATCATAGCTGTGGCTCCTCAAGTTGGAGCCTTTGAAACAGACTTGATGGTGAATGGTTTTAAACAAGCCCAGACCAATATAGGACAAACAAAGACTCTTGCTGAGCAAGCAGAGGCTAGCCGACTTGGAATTTCTGAGGGAACGAGTCTGATTGGAGATTCGGTAGCCTTGCGTGCTAATACAGCCTTACAAGAGGCCCTTCCTGAAGCAAATATCAACGCTCAAGTTAGTCGGACAACCAAGCAAGCCAATGACATCATGCTCAATAACAGCCAGAACAAGGTACTTCTAAAAACAGTTGTCATTGCAACGGGTGTAAACGGACCAGAGAATTATAAAGATGACTTAGATACGATAGTTAAAAATCTTCCCAAAGGCCACCATCTGATTCTTGTAACTCCTTATGAAGGTGACAAGAGCAAGGAGACTTACAAATCAGTTGAGCAGTATGCGACTTATGCGAGAGAATTAGCTGAAAAGAATCCATATGTGAGTATCGCTGACTGGAATAAGGTTGCTAAGGAACACCCTGAAATCTGGGCTGGAACCGACCAAGTCCACTTTGGAAATGATAGCAACATGATTGAAGAAGGTGCTAAATTTTACGCAGAGACGATTGCAGCTGCTGTTAAGGCTGCTCAAGAACTGCCTGTGAAATCAAAATAAGATCAAAGAGTTGGAGAAATCCAGCTCTTTTAAAATATCTATGAAAAATAGGTCTATACCATTTACAAATGAAAAAGAAAGGTTTATAATGTAATTGACATAATAAATTCTAGAATCAATCTATCAAGGAGGTTATCATTATGCCTAATTATATTAAAGCGGATCAGTTTTTCTACCCACACGGAGTTCGTCGTGGTGGTTACTTGGAACTTGTGGATGGCAAGTTTGGAAAGCATGTGGATCAAATTCCTGAAGGAGCTGAGGTGATTGACTATACAGGCTACAGCATTGCCCCAGGACTTGTAGATACCCACATTCATGGATTTGGCGGTGTGGATGTCATGGATAATAACATCGAAGGAACTCTTCATACTATGAGTGAAGGTCTACTTAGCACAGGTGTCACCAGCTTCTTGCCAACGACTTTGACTTCCTCTTACGAGCAATTGCTTGCAGTAACAGAAAATATCGGTGCTCGTTATCAGGAAGCAAGTGGAGCCAAGATTCGTGGAATCTATTTTGAAGGGCCTTATTTCACAGAGAAATACAAGGGAGCTCAAAACCCTGCCTATATGAAAGACCCTCGTATGGATGAGTTTCGTGCTTGGCAAAAAGCAGCCAATGGCTTGCTTAATAAAATTGCCCTTGCTCCAGAGCGTGAAGGTGTAGAAGACTTTGTTCGTACGATTACGGGCGAAGGCGTAACGGTTGCTCTTGGACACTCCAATGCGACATTTGATGAAGCTAAAAAAGCAGTCGATGCTGGAGCAAGTGTTTGGGTGCATGCCTATAATGGAATGCGTGGGTTGACTCACCGTGAGCTCGGTATGGTTGGTGCCATGTATGAGTTGCCACATACTTACGCTGAATTGATTTGTGACGGTCACCACGTAGATCCAAAGGCCTGTGATATTTTGCTAAAGCAAAAGGGAACTGAAAATAT
This sequence comes from uncultured Streptococcus sp., assembly GCA_963555095.1. Taxonomy (GTDB): domain Bacteria; phylum Bacillota; class Bacilli; order Lactobacillales; family Streptococcaceae; genus Streptococcus. Next base: position 1,765 of record CAUVUZ010000044.1, read on the forward strand.
TGCCCTTATCACAGACTGTATGACAGCTGGTGGCTTGGAAGATGGTGATTACATGTTGGGAGAATTCCCAGTAGTGGTTGCTAATGGAACTGCTCGCCTCAAATCTACAGGCAATTTGGCAGGTTCTATCCTCAAACTCAAAGATGGTTTGAAAAATGTGGTCGAATGGGGCATTGCGAATCCGCATGAAGCAGTCATGATGGCCAGCCTCAACCCAGCAAAATCTGTTCACATCGATGATGTCTGTGGCCAAATCCGTGAAGGTTACGATGCTGACTTTATCGTACTAGATAAGGATTTGGAATTGGTAGCAACCTACCTAGACGGTGTGAAACGTTATCAAGCATAATAAAAAGCAGAGGCTGTGATGACTCAGCCTTTGCTTTTCTATTCAGAGGTATCTTCAGAAAGCTAGAGGATTGTTCTATAATGAAGCAAAATCCTTTCATTGTTCTAGAAAATTCGTTATAATATACGGTACAAAGGAAGTAGTGAAAATGTATCGTGTTATAGAAATGTATGGGGATTTTGAACCGTGGTGGTTCATAGAAGGTTGGGAAAAAGATGTCATTATGAGTCGCTCTTTTAACAAGTACTATGATGCTCTAAAATATTATAAATCATGCTGGTTTGAGCTGGAAAAGAAGAATCCTCTTTATAAGAGTCGGAGCGATTTGATGACTATTTTTTGGGATCCTGCCGACCAACGCTGGTGTGATGAGTGCGATGAGTATTTGCAGCAGTACCATTCTTTGGCACTTTTACAGGATGAGCAAGTCATCCCCGATGAAAAGCTACGTCCAGGCTACGAAAAACAAACAGGTCAAGAAAAACACCGTTCTTGCCGCATGAAATGGAGATAAAAAAGTAACTTTTTAAGTTGCTTTTTATTTTTTCCAATTTTTTCGAATAGTATAGGTGAGGAGGTAAGTATGGTTCAAGAAATCGCACAAGAGATCATTCGTTCGGCTAGGAAGAAAGGTGCACAAGACATTTATTTTGTTCCTAAATTAGATGCGTATGAACTCCATATGAGAGTGGGAGACGAAAGATGTAAAATCGGTTGTTATGATTTCGAAAAATTTGCTGCTGTGATTAGTCATTTCAAGTTTGTGGCTGGGATGAATGTAGGAGAAAAGCGTCGCAGTCAGTTGGGTTCTTGTGATTATCAGTATGACGAAAAGGTTTCTTCACTGCGTTTGTCCACCGTGGGAGATTATCGGGGACATGAGAGTTTGGTCATTCGTTTGTTACACGATGAGGAGCAGGACTTGCATTTCTGGTTTCAGGATATTGGAGAACTGGGCAAGCAATACAGGCAACGGGGCCTCTACCTTTTTGCGGGTCCAGTCGGAAGTGGCAAGACGACGCTGATGCACGAATTGGCCAAATCCCTTTTTAAGGGGCAGCAGGTCATGTCCATTGAAGATCCTGTCGAGATCAAGCAGGAAGAGATGTTGCAATTGCAGTTGAATGAGGCGATTGGCTTGACCTATGAAAATCTGATTAAGCTGTCTCTTCGACATCGTCCTGACCTCTTGATTATCGGAGAAATTCGTGACAGCGAGACAGCGCGTGCAGTTGTCAGAGCCAGTTTGACAGGTGCAACAGTCTTTTCAACCATTCATGCCAAGAGTATCCGAGGTGTTTATGAACGTCTTCTGGAGTTGGGTGTGACGGAGGAGGAATTAGCAGTTGTCCTACAAGGCATCTGCTACCAGAGATTAATCGGGGGAGGAGGAATCGTTGACTTTGCAAACCAAGACTATCAAGAACACCAACCAACTAGCTGGAATGAGCAGATTGATCAGCTTCTTAAAGATGGACATATCACAAGTCTTCAGGCTGAAACGGAAAAAATTAGCTACAGCTAAGCAGAAGAAAATCATCACCCTGTTTAACAATCTCTTCTCCAGCGGCTTTCATTTGGTGGAAATTATTTCTTTCTTGGGCAGAAGTGCCCTGCTGGAAAAGGACTATGTGGCCCAGATGCACCAAGGTTTGTCTCAGGGGAAATCCTTCTCAGAAATGATGGACAGTTTGGGTTTTTCAAGTGCTATTGTGACCCAGTTATCCCTAGCTGAGGTGCACGGGAATCTTCACCTGAGTTTGGGAAAGATAGAAGAGTATCTAGACAATCTGGCTAAGGTCAAGAAAAAGTTAATCGAAGTGGCGACTTATCCCCTGATTTTGCTGGGATTTCTCCTGCTAATCATGCTGGGGTTGAGAAACTATTTGCTCCCCCAACTGGACAGTAGCAATATCGCTACCCAAATCATCGGCAATCTGCCACAAATATTTCTGGGACTAGTGTTGGTTTGCTCACTATCTTTACTTTTAGCTTTCACTTTCTACAAAAGAAGTTCTAAGATGCGGGTCTTCTCTATGTTAGCACGGATTCCCTTTCTGGGCATCTTTGTCCAGACCTATCTGACGGCCTATTACGCGCGTGAATGGGGCAATATGGTTTCACAGGGAATGGAGCTGACGCAGATTTTTCAGATCATGCAGGAACAAGGTTCTCAGCTTTTTAAAGAAATCGGTCAAGATCTAGCTCAAGCCCTGCAAAATGGCCGCGAATTTTCTCAAACCATAGCAACCTATCCTTTCTTTAAAAAGGAGTTGAGTCTCATCATCGAGTATGGGGAAGTTAAGTCCAAGCTGGGGAGTGAGTTGGAAATCTATGCTGAGAAAACTTGGGAAGCCTTTTTTACCCGAGTCAACCGCACCATGAATTTGGTGCAGCCACTGGTCTTTATCTTTGTGGCCCTGATTATCGTTTTACTTTATGCGGCAATGCTTATGCCCATGTATCAAAATATGGAGGTAAATTTTTAAAATGAAAAAACTCATGACAAATTTGAAAAAAGCCAAGGCGAAAGCTTTCACTCTGGTAGAGATGTTGGTGGTCCTTTTAATCATCAGTGTTCTTCTCTTACTCTTTGTACCAAATTTAACCAAGCAAAAGGATGCGGTTAATGATAAAGGAAAAGCTGCCGTTGTCAAGGTGGTGGAAAGCCAGGCAGAACTCTATCGTCTGGATAAAAATGAAGATGCTAGTCTAAGTAAATTACAGGCGGACGGTCGCATCACAGCAGAGCAAGCCAAGGCCTATAAAGAATACCATGATAAACAAAATACTAGTCAAACCGTTAAAGATTAAGGCCTTTACTATGTTTGAAAGTCTCCTTGTTTTGGGACTTGTGAGTATCGTTGCCTTGGGCTTGTCTGGTTCTGTCCAGTCCACTTTTGCGGCGGTAGAGGAGCAGATTTTCTTTATGGAGTTTGAAGAACTCTATCGGGAAACTCAAAAACGCAGTCTAGCCAGTCAGCAAAAGACCAGCTTGAATTTAGATGGGCAGACAATCAGCAATGGCAGTCAAAACTTGACAGTTCCTAAAGGAATTCAGGGACCATCAGGACAAAGCATTATATTTGACCGAGCTGGGGGCAATTCGTCCCTGGCTAAGGTTGAATTTCAGACCAGTAAAGGAGCGATTCGCTATCAATTATATCTAGGAAATGGAAAAATTAAACGCATTAAGGAAACTAAAAATTAGGGCAGTGATTTTACTGGAAGCGGTAGTCGCTCTGGCTATCTTTGCCAGTATTGCGACCCTCCTTTTGGGACAAATTCAGAAAAATAGACAAGAAGAGGCAGAAATATTGCAAAAGGAGGAAGTCTTACGTGTGGCTAAGATGGCTCTGCAAACAGGGCAAAATCAGGTAAACATAAATGGAGTGGAAATCCAGGTGTTTGCTAGTGAAAAAGGATTGGAGGTCTACCATGGTTCAGAGAAATTGCTCGATCTTAAAGAGCAGTAAGGTAAGAGCTTTCACTCTTTTGGAATCTCTGATTGCCCTTATCGTCATTAGCGGAGGTTTGCTCCTTTTTCAAGCTATGAGTCAGCTCCTCATTTCAGAAGTTCGTTACCAGCAGCAAAGCGAGCAAAAGGAGTGGCTCTTGTTTGTGGATCAGCTAGAGACTGAGTTAGAGCGTTCGCAGTTTGAAAAGGTGGAGGGCAATCGCCTCTATGTGAAGCAAGATGGCAAGGATATCGCTATGGGGAAGGCTAAATCGGACGACTTTCGGAAGACCGATAGCAGTGGACGGGGTTACCAGCCTATGGTTTATGGCCTCAAATCAGCACAAATCACAGAGGAAAATCAATTGGTTCGCTTTCGCTTCCAATTTCAAAAAGGCTTAGAAAGGGAATTCATCTATCGTGTGGAAAAATCAAAAAGTTAAGGCAGGTGTTCTCCTATATGCAGTCGCTATGGCAGCCATTTTTAGCCTTTTGTTGCAGTTTTATTTGAATCGGCAAGTCGCCCATCACAAAGACTATACCCTAAACAAAGAGAAGTTGGTCGCTTTCGCCATGGCTAAACGAAGCAAAGATAAGGCTGAGCAAGAAAGTGGGGAACGAGTCTTTAACTTAGGAAAAGTTACTTATCAAAATACGAAAACAGGTTTTGCAACAAGTGTTCGAATGAATAAGAGCAACTATGAATTCCTCTTTCCTTCGATGAAACCCCAAGAAAAGAAAAAGGACACTGAGAAACAATCACCTACCAACTCAAGTGAGCAAACCAATCAGAAAGAAACAGAAAATAAGGTAGATAAGAAAGACAATTCCTAGTCAATTCAACTTCTTTGTGTTAAACTAAAAGCATGAAACATGATTTTAATCACAAAGCAGAAACCTTTGATTCGCCCAAAAACATCTTTCTTGCAAACTTGGTTTGTCAAGCAGTTGAAAAACAGATTGCTCTTCTATCAGACAAGGAAATACTGGATTTTGGTGGTGGGACGGGGCTATTAGCCTTGCCTCTAGCCAAACAAGCCAAGTTCGTCACTCTTGTAGACATCTCGGAGAAAATGCTGGAGCAAGCCCGTTTGAAAGCGGACCATCAAGATATCAAGAATATCCAGTTTTTGGAGCAGGATTTACTGGTGAATCCTTTGGAGCAGCACTTTGACCTGATTGTTGTCAGTCGGGTTCTTCATCATATGCCTGATCTAGATGCGACTCTTGCCATGTTTCACCATCACCTTAGGGAGAATGGCCAGGTCCTCATTGCTGATTTTGTCAAGACAGATACCAACCACCACGGCTTTGAGCTGACTGAACTGGAAAACAAGCTCGCCCAGTTTGGTTTTTCGAGCATTGGCAGTCAGATTCTTTATAGTGCTGAAGGTCTTTTCCTAGGAAATTACGCAGAGCTCTTTTTAACTGTAGCCCAAAAATCACTTGCTGACTAAAGCAGTGATTTTTTTCTTCAGATGGAAAAAATAGGGGAAATTTGATAAAATAGGAACATGGATTTTGAAAAAATTGAACAAGCTTATACGTATTTACTAGAGAATGTCCAAGTCATCCAAAGTGATTTGGCGACCAACTTTTATGACGCCTTGGTAGAGCAAAACAGCATCTATCTGGATGGTGAGACTGAGCTAGAGCAGGTTAAGGAGAACAATCAAGCCCTTAAGCGCTTAGCGCTTCGCAAGGAAGAGTGGCTCAAGACCTACCAGTTTCTCTTGATGAAGGCAGGACAAACGGAGCCTTTACAGGCCAATCACCAGTTTACACCGGATGCCATTTCCCTCCTCTTGGTACTTATTGTGGAAGAGTTGCTTCACAAAGAGGAAATTAGCATCCTTGAAATTGGTTCTGGAATGGGAATTTTGGGTGCTACTTTCTTGACTTCTATTGCTAAAAAAGTGGATTACTTGGGAATTGAAGTGGATGACTTGCTGATTGATTTGGCGGCTAGTATGGCAGATGTGATCGGTTTGCAGGCAGGATTTGTCCAAGGTGATGCCGTTCGTCCGCAAATGCTTAAAGAAAGCGATGTGGTCATTAGCGACTTGCCTGTCGGCTATTACCCAGACGACACCGTCGCTTCACGCTATCAAGTGGCTTCTAGCCAAGAACATACCTATGCCCATCATTTGCTGATGGAGCAAGGCCTCAAGTACCTCAAGTCAGATGGCTATGCTATTTTTCTAGCTCCGAGCGACTTGTTGACCAGTCCTCAAAGTGATTTGTTAAAAGGTTGGCTCAAAGACGAAGTGAGCCTGGCTGCTATTATCGCCTTACCAGAGGATATTTTTTCAACGGCCAGTCAGGCTAAGAGTATTTTCGTTTTACAGAAGAAAACTGAACAGGAACTGCAACCTTTTGTGTATCCGCTAGAAAGTTTGCAAGATCCAGCTGCACTAATGAAATTCAAAGAAAATTTTCAAAAATGGAGCAAAGGTACTGAAATATAAGGTAAATTTTGTTATAATAGTTGAAAACGCTTAAAAGAGGTATCATCTTATGACTAAAACAATTGCAATCAATGCAGGGAGCTCAAGCTTGAAATGGCAACTTTACCAAATGCCAGAAGAAACAGTATTGGCCAAAGGCTTGATCGAACGTATTGGCTTGAAGGACTCTATCTCAACTGTAAAATTTGACGGACGTTCTGAACAACAAATTCTTGATATTGACGACCACACACAAGCAGTTAAAATCTTGTTGGATGATTTGATTCGTTTTGACATTATCAAAGGTTATGATGAAATTACTGGTGTCGGGCACCGCGTCGTTGCTGGTGGTGAATATTTCAAAGAGTCAACCTTGGTAGAGGGAGATGTTTTGGAAAAGGTTGAAGAGTTGGGACTCTTGGCTCCTCTTCACAATCCAGCCAACGCGGCAGGAATTCGTGCATTTAAGGAATTGCTTCCAGATATTACCAGCGTTGTTGTTTTTGATACTTCATTCCACACAACCATGCCAGAGAAAGCCTATCGTTACCCTCTTCCAAACAAATACTACACTGAAAATAAAGTTCGTAAGTATGGAGCCCACGGGACAAGTCATCAGTTTGTAGCAGGAGAAGCAGCTAAAATTTTAGGTCGCCCCCTAGAAGAGTTGAAATTGATTACTTGTCATATTGGAAATGGTGGTTCTATTACAGCTGTCAAAGGTGGTCAGTCTGTTGATACATCTATGGGATTCACCCCACTTGGTGGTATCATGATGGGGACTCGTACAGGCGATATCGATCCCGCTATCATTCCTTATCTCATGCAACATACAGATGACTTTAATACACCAGAGGATATCAGTCGAATTCTCAATCGTGAGTCAGGACTTTTGGGTGTTTCTGAGAGATCAAGCGATATGCGTGATATTCACGAAGCTATGCGTACAGGTGACGAGAAAGCGCAGCTGGCAAATGAGATTTTTGTGGATCGTATCCAAAAGTATATTGGTCAGTATTTGGCAGTTTTGAACGGTGCAGATGCCATTATCTTTACAGCTGGAATTGGAGAAAATTCTGTAACGATTCGTCAGATGGTTATTGAAGGCATTTCTTGGTTTGGTTGTGATGTGGATCCTGAAAAGAATGTCTTTGGCGCTACAGGAGATATCTCAACAGAAGTTGCTAAAGTTCGTGTCTTAGTCATCCCGACTGATGAAGAATTGGTCATCGCTCGTGACGTTGAACGCTTGAAAAAGTAAGATGAACTGAATAAAATTACAAGGTAAGAGACAATAAAAAGGAGTTGGGAGATAAATTTTCCCAACTTTTTGTTGTTAAAACAGTCTAAAACCTTGTCATTATTGGCTTTTTTGAAATTTATGGTATAATAGTAGTAATTTAATAGATGGAGTTGAGTTTTGAAGAAAAGCTTTCGTGTAAAAAGAGAGAAAGATTTTAAGGCTATTTTCACGGATGGAACAAGTTTTGCTAATCGTAAATTTGTTGTCTACCAATTGGAAAATCAGAAAAGTCATTTTCGAGTAGGGCTGTCCGTCAGTAAGAAATTAGGGAATGCAGTCACTAGAAATCAAATTAAAAGACGGATTCGACACATTTTGCTAAGTGTAAGGGAGCAGTTAGCTGATAACGTTGATTTTGTCGTAATTGCTCGAAAAGGGGTTGAAGGCTTGGATTATGCAGAAATGGAGAAAAATCTACTCCACGTATTAAAGTTATCAAAGATTTACCGGGAAGGAATTAGGAGTGAAAAAGAAACTACAGTTGACTAGTTTGCTGGGCTTGTCCTTATTTGTCATGACAGCCTGTGGGACGAGCGATGTTGCAGCAGATTCTACAGATATATGGAGTAAATTTGTCTATTTTTTTGCTGAAATCATCCGTTTCTTGTCCTTTGACGTTAGTATCGGAGTGGGGATTATCCTCTTTACGATCCTGATTCGTACGATTCTATTGCCAGTCTTTCAGACTCAGATGGTGGCCTCTAGAAAAATGCAAGAGGCTCAACCACGGATCAAGGCTCTGCAAGAACAATATCCAGGTCGTGATATGGAAAGTAGAACCAAGCTGGATCAGGAGATGCGGAAGGTCTATAAAGAATTAGGGGTCAAACACTCCTCTTCTCTCTGGCCGATTTTGATTCAAATGCCGGTTCTCTTGGCTCTCTTCCAAGCCTTGACTCGAGTAGACTTTTTGAAAACAGGGCATTTTTTGTGGGTGAACCTTGGGGGAGTAGACACAAGCTTTATCCTTCCGATTTTGGCGGCAGTCTTTACCTTCTTAAGTAGTTGGTTATCGAATAAGGCTTTACCTGAAAGAAGTGGAGCTATGACAGGGATGATGTACGGGATGCCTGTACTGATCTTTATCTTTGCCATCTCTTCACCTAGTGGCGTAGCCTTGTACTGGGCAGTATCCAATGCTTATCAAGTTTTGCAAACTTACTTCTTAAATAATCCTTTTAAGATTATTGCAGCGCGTGAGGCGGAAGTACAAGCTAAAAAAGATTTGGAAAATAGAAAAAGAAAAGCCAAGAAAAAGGCTCAGAAAACGAAATAATAAGGAGGAATCTGATAATGGTATTATTTACAGGTTCAACTGTTGAAGAAGCAATCCAGAAAGGATTGAAAGAGTTAGGTATTCCGAGAATGAAGACTCACATCAAGGTCGTGTCCAAAGAGAAGAAAGGTTTTTTAGGCTTATTTGGGAAAAAACCAGCTCAAGTTGATATTGAGGCGATTAGTGAGACGACTGTGATTAAGGCCAATCAACAAGCTATAAAAGGTGTTCCAAAAGAAATCAATGAACAAAACGAACCTGTTAAGACAGTAACAGAGGCGACAGTTGATCTTGGTCACGTTGTTGAGGCAATTAAAAAAATAGAAGAGGAAGGTCAAGGTGTTTCTGACGAAGTCAAGGCTGAAATCTTAAAAAATGAGAAACACGCTAGCACGATCTTAGAAGAAACAGGTCACATCGCGATTTTAAATGAATTGCAGACAGGAGATGCTGGAGTGGAAGACCCAGCAGAGTGTGAAGAATTTGTATCTATGTCAGAATCGGTAGAAAGCCAGTCTTTGGAAGAACTGGGTTTGAAGGTGGAACCGAGTTATGACATCGAACAAGTAGCAGCTCAAGTGGCTAACTATGTTCAAACCATTGTGGATGATATGGATGTTGAAGGGACGATTTCAAGCGACTACAATCGCCGCACCATCAATCTTCAAATCGACACAAATGAACCAGGTCGTATTATCGGCTACCACGGAAAAGTATTGAAAGCACTTCAGCTTTTGGCGCAAAACTACCTTTACAATCGCTATTCGAGAACGTTCTATATCACAATCAACGTCAATGATTACGTTGAACACCGTGCAGAAGTGTTGCAAACCTATGCACAAAAATTGGCGACTCGCGTTCTAGAAGAAGGTCGAAGTCAACAAACAGATCCAATGTCGAATAGCGAACGCAAGATTATTCATCGCATTATTTCACGCATGGATGGTGTGACGAGTTATTCTGAGGGTGATGAGCCAAATCGCTATGTTGTCGTAGATGCAGAATAAGCAAAGTAAAATCAGGTTTATCCTGATTTTTTGCTAGGAAAGGAACAGTTGAGATATGATAAAAGCAGTTAGAGAATACCTATCATTTGCAGGGATTCAGTACCGTAATCCGGATAAAGCAGGTGATGAACGAGAGAAGATGCTGGCGTTGCGCCACAAAGGGCAGGGGGCTCGCAAGGCTTTTACGGGCTTAGCCAAGGCCTTCCAAGAAAAGCATCCAGAATGGCAACTGCAACAAACTAGTCAGTGGATGAATCAAGCGCAACGCTTGCGACCACATTTCTGGGCCTATCTACAGAGAGAGGGGGAGGTGACAGAACCCATGTTGGCTCTGCGTTTGTATGGAAATCCATCAGACTTTGGAATTTCCTTAGAGACCAGTTTCATCGAGCGAAAGAAAGATGAGCAGACTCTGGGCAAACAAGCCAAGGTTTTAGATATTCCACCGGTAGAAGGAATGTATTATCTAGCATATACTGACGACCAGAGTCAAAAGGTAGAAGCCACAGAAGAAGATCGTCAGCTCTTACGCGAGAAGGTGCAATGTCAGGAAATTCGTAAAGTTTTGGTCAAGTCAGATATTTCCTTCATTGAAAATCAGTCAGTAGAAGCGATATTGGAGAAGTTAGAAGATGCTTATACTCTCCTACTTCCTTACTATGAGGTGACGAGAGGATAGACAAATCAAATGTACTAGAGGAGCTCAAATTGTTTAATTGCTATTCTATGCATTTTTTCATATAATAGTAGGATAGGATGTGTGATTCATTAATCACCTCAAAGAGAAAGGAAATTCTATGTCAAATCTATCTGTTAATGCAATTCGTTTTCTAGGTATTGACGCCATCAACAAAGCAAACTCAGGTCACCCAGGGGTGGTTATGGGGGCTGCTCCTATGGCCTATAGCCTCTTCACAAAACAACTTCGTATCAATCCAGCTCAACCAAACTGGATCAACCGCGACCGTTTTATTCTTTCAGCAGGACACGGCTCTATGCTTCTTTATGCCCTTCTTCACCTTTCTGGTTTTGAAGATGTTAGCATTGATGAAGTCAAGAACTTCCGCCAATGGGGTTCAAAAACACCAGGTCACCCAGAATTTGGGCATACAGCAGGGGTTGACGCTACAACTGGTCCTCTAGGACAAGGGATTTCTACTGCTACTGGTTTTGCCCAAGCAGAACGTTTCCTTGCAGCGAAGTATAACCG
>CAUVUZ010000045.1:0-12700 GCA_963555095.1 uncultured Streptococcus sp.
AAAAATCTGGTGCCGGTGTTATGGACGCTAAAAAAGCGCTTGTAGAAACAGACGGCGATATCGAAAAAGCGATTGAATTGCTTCGTGAAAAAGGTATGGCGAAAGCAGCTAAGAAAGCTGACCGCGTTGCTGCAGAAGGTTTGACTGGTGTTTATGTTAACGGTAACGTTGCAGCAGTAATTGAAGTAAACGCTGAAACTGACTTCGTTGCGAAAAACGCTCAATTCGTTGACTTGGTAAATGCTACAGCTAAAGTAATTGCTGAAGGAAAACCAGCTAACAACGAAGAAGCACTTGCTTTGACAATGCCTTCAGGTGAAACTCTTGAAGCTGCATACGTATCTGCAACTGCAACTATCGGAGAAAAAATCTCTTTCCGTCGCTTTGCTTTGATTGAAAAGACAGATACTCAACACTTTGGTGCTTACCAACACAACGGTGGCCGTATCGGTGTTATCTCAGTTATCGAAGGTGGAGACGATGCTCTTGCTAAGCAAATCTCTATGCACATTGCTGCGATGAAACCAACAGTTCTTTCTTACAAAGAATTGGACGAGCAATTTGTCAAAGATGAATTGGCACAATTGAACCACGTCATCGATCAAGACAACGAAAGCCGTGCAATGGTTGGTAAACCAGCTCTTCCACACTTGAAATACGGTTCTAAAGCTCAATTGACTGATGCAGTTGTTGCTCAAGCTGAAGAAGACATCAAAGCTGAGTTGGCTGCTGAAGGCAAACCAGAAAAGATCTGGGACAAGATCATCCCAGGTAAAATGGATCGCTTCATGCTTGACAACACTAAAGTTGACCAAGCATACACACTTCTTGCACAAGTATACATCATGGATGACAGCAAGACAGTTGAAGCTTACCTTGAATCAGTAAATGCTTCAGTAGTTGAGTTCGCTCGCTTTGAAGTTGGTGAAGGTATCGAGAAAGCTGCAAACGACTTTGAAGCAGAAGTTGCAGCTACAATGGCAGCAGCCTTGAATAACTAATAGAAAAGGAAGCAAATTGCTTCCTTTTTCTTTTGGTCTAGAGAGTAGATTCTGTATGAGTAAACAAAAAGCCCTTTAAAAGGGCTAAGTGCATTTAGGAGACTACACTTCAAATTCATAGAGTGCTGTAGACAAATAACGTTCGCCGTTATCTGGTGCTAAAGCAAGGACTTTCTTACCTGTACCTAATTTTTTGGCAACTTCGATTGCTCCATAAATGGCTGCGGCAGAAGAAATCCCAACAAGGAAGCCCTCTTTTCCGCCGATTTCACGGCCAAGTGCAAGAGCATCATCTGATGTTACACGGACGATACCGTCATAGGCTTTTGTATCAAGTGTTTCAGGAATAAATCCAGCTGAGATGCCTTGAATTTTATGAGGTCCAGGTTTTTCACCAGACAAGATAGCAGACTCATCAGCTTCAACCGCAAAAACTTGAATGTTTGAATTTGCTGCTTTAAGAGCGTGAGAAACACCTGAAATCGTTCCACCAGTACCAACACCACCCACAAAAGCATCTAGTCCATCAGAACCGAAAGCAGCCAGTATTTCAGCCCCTGTTGTTCTTTCGTGTACTTCTGGGTTAGCTGGGTTATTAAATTGGAGTGGAAGGAAGCCGTCACGTTCAGTGGCGATTTCCTGAGCTTTGGCAATAGCCCCTTTCATTCCTTCACTACCAGGAGTAAGGACGAGTTCAGCACCATAGGCTTGGATAATCTTACGTCGTTCCACGCTCATCGTTTCAGGCATGACGATAACAACTTTATATCCTTTAGCAGCACCTACCCATGAAAGACCGATACCAGTGTTTCCACTCGTTGCTTCAACAATGGTAGCATCCGGTTTTAGAATACCATCTTGTTCCGCTTTTTCAATCATGCTAAGGGCAATACGGTCTTTTACTGACGATCCAGGGTTAAAAGCTTCTAGTTTAACATAGACGTCTGCAGCACCCTCTGGAACAATGTTGTTAAGTTTGACAATCGGTGTTTGTCCAATAAGTTCAGTGATATTGTTATAAATAGCCATAGATATACCTCTTTGTATAAGATGATACTAGTATAACGCGCTCAAGGCTATTTGTAAAATATAGAAATCCTATCGAAGTGATAGGATTTTTTTATATCAAAGGTCTGAGCCATTAATTTTTAATCGATTGTGATAAGCCAATTCTAATAAATAGGTGTAAAGAGGGAGGATGTCTGTTTTTTTAGGAAATTCAAATTTATGGAAACTAAGGTGTTCATTATGTGCTTTTAGAAAGACATTTTCTAAATAAGTGATTGTAATCTCACTATCATCTATACCTGCTCCAGCTGTTTCCATTTCAATGTTTACAATGTTCATCAAAAAGAGTGACTTAACAGACATCTTACGACCAGTAGCACCTTGCTTATCTGTAAAAATGATACGGATATTTGTAAAGATGATTGAATCACGAATAAGTTTATATCCACTTTGAATTTCTTCATTCTCTAGTAGGTATTGGCCATATTCTTTGATAAGAGTCTCTTTGTTTTGCTCGCTAAAGTTTCCAGCAAGTCCTTGAATAAATTTCCCAAAAGCCATAATTTCTCCTTTGTTTACACTAAGTTTACAGGAACCTCAACTTCACGTAAACCTTGATCTGTTAAAGTAATTTTTCCATTAAAAAACTCCACAAGAGCAGCCTTGATATTTTCTTTCTCTTCCTTATCAACATAAATCATTGTATCAACTTGATCTGTAAAGTTTGTATCCAGCTCCATGAGATTATGTTCTTTAAGGAAGTTACTGTACTCTTGGTATTGAGCGTAGGACATCTGAATGGCTATACCAGCTTGCTCTTTGATTTCAATAATGCCAATTTCTTTGACAGCCAAGGCCACACTACCTGCATAAGCGCGAATCAAACCGCCAGCACCTAGCTTAATTCCCCCAAAGTAGCGAGTAACCACTACGCAGACATTAGTAAGATTATGATTTTCTAAGACACCGAGCATAGGGACTCCAGCAGTACCACTAGGCTCACCATCATCACTCGTACGCTTGATTTCACTTCGTTCCCCTACAATAAAAGCTGAGCAGTTATGGGTAGCTTTGTAGTGTTCTTTTTTGATGGCCGTGATGAAATCACGAGCCTCTGCTTCACTATAGACACGCTTTGCATGACAGATAAAGCGGGATTTTTTGATTTCTTCTTGGACTTGCCCGTCCTCTTTAATTGTTCTAAATTCCATGATTTAATTGTACTAAAAAAACACCTAAAGCGCTAGATTTTTACGAATAAAGAAGTATGAAAGTAAATCCAAATTATCTCGGTCGCTTGTTTACTGAGAAAGAATTAACTAAAGAAGAATGTCAGATGGCCGTGAAACTGCCAGCAATGAGAAAAGAGAAGGGAAAACTTTTCTGTCAACGGTGTAATAGTAGCATTCTAGAAGAATGGTATTTGCCTATCGGTGCTTACTATTGTAGGGAGTGCTTACTGATGAAGCGAGTCAGGAGTGATCAAGCTTTATACTATTTTCCGCAGGAAGATTTTCCTAAGCAAGATGTTCTCAAATGGCGTGGTCAGTTAACCCCTTTTCAGGAGAAGGTGTCAGAGGGATTGATTCAAGCAGTTGAAAAGAGAGAACCTACCTTAGTTCATGCTGTCACGGGAGCTGGAAAGACAGAGATGATTTATCAAGTTGTAGCCAAAGTGATTGACGATGGTGGTTCGGTGTGTTTGGCTAGTCCTCGAATCGATGTATGTTTGGAATTGTATAAGCGACTGCAGAATGACTTTGCTTGCGAGATAGCACTACTTCATGGAGAATCAGAGCCCTATTTTCGAACTCCACTAGTTGTTGCAACGACTCACCAGCTGTTAAAATTTCATCATGCTTTTGATTTGCTGATAGTAGATGAAGTAGATGCCTTTCCTTATGTTGACAACCCTATACTTTACTACGCTGTAAACCAATGTGTAAAGGAGGAGGGGGTAAAGATATTCCTTACAGCGACTTCTACAGATGAGTTAGATAAGAAGGTTCGCACAGGAGAATTAAAACGATTGAACTTGCCAAGACGATTTCATGGAAATCCATTGATTATTCCAAAGCCAGTTTGGTTATCGGATTTTAATCGTTACTTAGATAAGAGTCAGTTGTCACCCAAATTAAAGACCTCTATTGAGAGGCAGAGAAGAACAGGTTATCCTTTGTTAATCTTTGCATCAGAAATTAAAAAAGGCGAGAAACTAAAAGAAATCTTGCAGGAACAGTTTCCAAAAGAAAATATCGGCTTTGTGTCTTCTGTGACAGAAGACCGATTAGAGCAGGTGCAAGCTTTTCGAGATGGAAAGCTAACAATACTGATCAGTACGACAATCTTGGAACGTGGAGTTACCTTCCCTTGTGTGGATGTTTTCGTAGTAGAAGCTAATCATCGTCTCTTTACCAAGTCTAGCTTGATTCAGATTGGAGGGCGAGTTGGGCGTAGTATGGACAGACCAACTGGTGAGTTGCTCTTCTTTCATGATGGATTAAATACTTCGATTAAAAAGGCAATCAAGGAAATCAAGCAGATGAACAAGGAGGCGGGATTATGAACTGTTTATTATGTGGCCAGACAACAAAGAGTGACTTGACATTTAGTCACCTCTTACTGTTTAAGAATGAGCGCAACTATCTTTGTTCAGCTTGTGATTCTACTTTTGAGAAGATTGGTGAAGACCATTGTCCAAACTGCATGAAAAGAGAATTGTCAATCACGTGTCAAGATTGTAAACTTTGGTGTAAAGAAGGTATTCAAGTTGATCATAAAGCAATCTTCACCTATAATCAAGCTATGAAAGACTTCTTTAGTCGATATAAGTTTGATGGGGATTTTCTGCTTAGAAAGGTTTTTGCTCCTGTACTTGCGGATGAGTTGAAAAAATATAGAGACTATGAATTTGTGGTAATTCCCCTAAGTCCTGAAAGATTGCTTGAGAGAGGGTTTAATCAGGTTGAAGGTTTGGTTGAGACGGCAGGATTTTCCTTTCAAGATTTACTAGGGAAAAGGGAAGAGAAGGCTAGTTCTTCTAAGAATCGCTCAGAACGATTAGCTACGGAAATTCCCTTTTATATTAAAACGGAGGCCCCTCTTCCTAAGAAGATTTTGGTTATTGATGACATCTATACGACAGGGGCGACTATCAATCGTGTGAAGCGACTGTTTGAAGAGGCAGGTGTTTTGGAAGTCAAAACTTTTTCTCTTGTAAGATAAGGAAAAAATTTGCAAAATGAAAATGAAAGCGTTATAATATAGTTAGAAAAATAAAAATGTTTAGAAAGAAGGTACTTATATGATTAAATATAGTATCCGTGGTGAAAACCTAGAAGTAACAGAAGCAATTCGCAATTATGTAGTTTCTAAACTCGAAAAGATCGAAAAATATTTTCAACCTGAACAAGAGTTGGATGCACGTATCAACTTGAAAGTTTACCGTGAAAAAACAGCAAAAGTTGAAGTAACAATTCCACTTGGATCAATTACCCTTCGTGCAGAAGATATTTCTCAAGATATGTATGGTTCTATCGATCTTGTAACAGATAAAATTGAACGCCAGATTCGAAAAAATAAAACAAAAATCGAACGCAAGAATAAAAATAAGGTTGCAACAAGCCAACTCTTTACAGATGCTCTAGTTGAAGATGCAAATGTTGTGCAGCCAAAAGTGGTTCGTTCAAAACAAATTGATTTAAAACCAATGGATTTGGAAGAAGCTCTTCTTCAAATGGACTTGTTGGGACATGATTTCTTTATCTATGTAGATGTAGAAGATCAAACAACAAATGTTTTGTATCGCCGCGAAGATGGTGAAGTTGGTTTGCTAGAAGTTAAGGAATCATAAAATCTTGACAACTATGTAAAAGTGGTTTACACAATTGTAAACCACTTTTGTATTGCATCATTATAAGAGGTATAAATGGAGGTAGTTATGAAAGACGTGGTGATTGTTTCGGCAGTGCGGACTCCTATAGGCTCCTTTGGAGGAAGCTTGAAGAATGTTTCAGCTGTTGATTTGGGATCTTTGGTCATTAAGAGTGCTTTGGAAAAAGCGAATATTAAACCAGAGCAAGTAGACGAAGTGATTATGGGGAATGTCCTAGGCGCAGGTTTAGGCCAAAACGTGGCTCGCCAAATGAGCATTCAAGCGGGGCTCCCTGAATTTACACCAGCCTTTACTATCAACAAGGTTTGTGGTTCCGGTTTGAAGGCCGTGCAGTTGGCTGCTCAAGCGATTCGATGTGGCGATGCAGATATTATCGTAGCTGGTGGTGCAGAAAACATGAGTCAGGCGCCATACGTTTTGCCAAGTTTCCGTTGGGGTGGCCGTATGGGCGATTCAAAAGTGGTAGATACCATGATTAAGGACGGTTTGTCTGATGCCTTTAACGAATACCATATGGGGATTACAGCCGAGAATGTGGCTGAAGAATATGGTATCAGTCGAGAAGAGCAAGATGCTCTTGCTTTAGAGTCACAAAAACGAGCAGTGGCGGCTATAGAATCTGGACGCTTTAAAGAAGAGATTGTGCCAGTTGTCATTCCTCAACGCAAAGGCGATCCTATCGTTTTCGATACAGATGAATATCCTAGAAAAGATGCTAGCTTAGAGAGCCTGTCTAAGCTAGGTCCGGTTTTCAAAAAAGACGGTTCTGTTACGGCGGGTAATGCATCAGGTATCAATGACGGAGCAGCGGCTGTCTTGGTCATGAGTGCTGAAAAAGCTGAAGAATTAGGACTTCCAGTGATTGCTCGCATTCATTCGTATGCAAGTGCAGGTTTGGATCCTAAAATTATGGGATGTGGACCGATTGATGCGACTCGCAAGGCTCTTGAAAAAGGTAATTTGACAGTTGATGATCTCGACTTGATCGAGTCAAATGAAGCTTTTGCTGCCCAGACTTGTGCAGTCGGTAAAACTCTAGGCTTCAACACAGATATTGTCAATGTCAATGGTGGCGCGATTGCTCTCGGTCACCCAATTGGAGCTTCAGGCTGTCGTATCTTAGTGACTCTGGTACATGAGATGATGAAGCGTGATGCTAAAACTGGGTTAGCAACTCTCTGTATCGGAGGGGGAATGGGAACAGCTCTTATCGTGGAACGTTAGATGATAGTAATCTTAGTGCAGGAGGATAATGAGCTTATTCTCTTTTTGCATTAAAACCATAAAAAAATCAATAAGGAAAAGGAGGCTTACCACTTTTTAAAGGTCGCTTTTTAAGGGCTTTTGTGATATAATAATGCGCAAGAGGTTTAGAATGAAAAAAAATAATTTAAATCCGATTTCTGCGGTTCTACTAGGGATTGCAACTTTCGGAACCTTAACAATGCTGATTATTTTTTCACAAAATAATGTTGTAACAATCAGTGCCTTGTTTTTATTTGTACTTCTTTATCTGCTTTTATTCATCTGGCAAAAAAAACAGTATGAAAAGAGCGAAATTGAACAAATCCAATACGTAAACCATCAAGCGGAAGATAGCTTGAACACGTTGCTCGATCAAATGCCAGTTGGTGTTCTGAAATTAGACTTATCTAGTGGCGAAGTCGAATGGTTTAATCCTTATGCTGAGTTGATTTTGACGACTGAAGAAGGCGAAATTGATGTTGACTTGATTCAAACTATCATCAAGGCTTCTGTGGGGAACCCTGGTTCTTATGCTAACTTGGGGGAAACACGCTATGCCGTTCATATGGACAAGGTTTCGGGTGTTTTGTATTTCTTTGATGTTTCTGGGGAGTACGAAGCAACTGTCGAATTGGTAACCAGTCGACCAGTGATTGGGGTTATCTCGGTAGACAACTACGATGATCTAGAAGATGCAACCTCCGACTCCGATATTAGTCATATCAATAGTTTTGTGGCAAATTTTGTTTCAGAATTTGCTAGTAAGTATGCTATGTTTTCTCGGCGTGTGGGTATGGACCGCTTTTATTTATTTACTGATTACACAGTTCTAGAGGGCTTGATGAATGATAAATTCTCTGTGATTGATGCCTTTCGTGAGGAGGCAAAACAGAGACAGCTGCCATTGACCTTGAGCATGGGCTTTTCTTATGGTGATGGAAATCATGATGAGATAGGGAAAGTTGCTTTAAGAAACTTGAACTTAGCTGAGGTTCGTGGTGGGGACCAGGTGGTTGTCAAGGAAAATGATGAAACCAAGAATCCAGTCTACTTTGGTGGTGGTTCCGCAGCCTCTGTTAAGAGAACAAGAACACGTACGAGAGCGATGATGACAGCTATTTCAGATAAGATTCGCAGTGTGGATCAGGTATTTGTAGTTGGTCATAAGAATCTGGATATGGATGCCTTGGGGTCTGCGGTTGGCATGCAGTTGTTTGCGAGCAATATCACTGAAAATAGCTATGCGGTCTACGATGCAGATCAAATGTCACCAGATATCGAGCGTGCCGTCAAATTCTTGGGAAAAGAGGGTGTCACTAAGCTCTTGCCTCTGGCTGATGCGATGAGATTGGTCACCAAGCGCTCTTTGTTGATTTTAGTGGATCATTCCAAGACGGCTTTGACCTTGTCGAAAGATTTTTACGAACTGTTCACTCAAACCATTGTCATTGACCACCATCGACGTGATCAGGATTTTCCAGAGAATGCAGTAATCACCTATATCGAAAGTGGAGCAAGTAGTGCGAGTGAGTTGGTCACAGAATTGATTCAGTTCCAAAATTCTAAGAAAAATCGTTTGAGTCGTATGCAGGCCAGTGTTTTGATGGCTGGTATGATGCTGGATACCAAGAATTTCACATCTCGCGTGACGAGTCGAACCTTTGATGTGGCTAGCTACCTCAGAACACGTGGAAGTGACAGTATTGCTATCCAGGAGATTGCTGCGACAGATTTTGAGGAATACCGAGAGGTAAATGAACTCATTTTACAAGGTCGTAAGTTGGGTTCAGATGTCTTAATTGCTCAAGCTAAGGACTCAACCACTTATGACACCGTTGTTATCAGTAAGGCTGCCGATGCTATGCTGGCTATGTCCGGTATTGAGGCTAGTTTCGTTCTGGCAAAAAATACACAAGGCTTTATCTCTATATCAGCTCGAAGCCGTAGTAAAATCAATGTGCAACGGATTATGGAAGAACTGGGCGGTGGTGGTCACTTTAACCTAGCTGCTGCGCAAATCGAGAATATGAGTCTGTCAGAAGCAGGAGAAAAATTGACTCAACTTATTTTAGATGAATTAAAAGAAAAGGAGAAAGAAGAATGAAAGTAATCTTTTTAGCAGATGTCAAAGGAAAAGGGAAAAAAGGCGAAATCAAGGAAGTGCCAACTGGCTACGCTCAAAACTTCCTGATTAAAAAGAATTTGGCCAAGGAAGCAACTGCTCAAGCAGTGGGTGAATTGCGTGGAAAACAAAAATCAGAAGAAAAGGCTCATGCTGAAATGATTGCTGAAGCAAAAGCCATCAAAGCCAAGCTTGAAGCTGAAGAGACTGTTGTAGAGTTTGTTGAAAAGGTTGGACCAGATGGCCGTACCTTTGGCTCAATCACCAATAAGAAGATTGCAGAAGAATTGCAAAAGCAATTTGGAATTAATATTGACAAACGTCACATTCAAGTAAAGGCACCAATTCGAGCAGTAGGTTTGATTGATGTACCAGTGAAAATCTACCAAGATGTTACAAGTGTCATCAATCTTCGTGTAAAAGAAGGTTAAGTTTACAACTTCTTGACAAGATTGTAAAAGGAAGGGAAGTCGGATGGTAGAAGTAGAGGAACTGCGAGTTCAACCTCAGGATATTTTGGCAGAGCAATCTGTTCTGGGGGCTATTTTTATAGATGAGAGCAAACTCGTTTTTGTCCGAGAATATATTGATTCTCGAGACTTCTTTAAGTATGCTCATCGGTTGATTTTCCAAGCGATGGTAGATTTGTCGGATCGTGGGGAAGCGATTGATGCGACAACGGTTCGGACAATTTTGGATAGCCAAGGGGATCTCCAAAATATTGGTGGCTTATCCTATCTTGTTGAAATTGTCAACTCTGTACCAACTTCTGCCAATGCAGAGTATTACGCTAAAATCGTTGCAGAAAAGGCTATGCTACGTCGCTTGATTTCCAAGTTGACAGAGTCTGTCAACCAAGCCTATGAGGCCTCTAAGCCTGCAGATGAAATCATTGCTCAAGCTGAAAAGGGCCTCATTGATGTCAGTGAAAACGCCAATCGTAGTGGTTTCAAGAACATCCGTGATATTCTAAATATCAACTTTGGGAACCTAGAAGTTCGGTCACAACAAACAACGGATATCACTGGTATTGCAACGGGCTACCGTGATTTGGATCATATGACGACAGGTCTCCATGAGGAGGAACTGATTATTATCGCAGCTCGTCCTGCGGTCGGTAAAACAGCCTTTGCCTTGAACATTGCTCAGAACATCGGGACTAAGTTGGACAAGACTGTAGCTATCTTTTCACTGGAAATGGGTGCAGAAAGCCTAGTAGATCGTATGTTGGCGGCCGAAGGCTTGGTGGAGTCTCATTCTATCCGTACGGGTCAATTGACTGATGAGGAGTGGCAAAAGTATACCATTGCTCAAGGGAATCTAGCCAACGCGAGTATCTATATCGATGATACACCAGGGATTCGGATCACGGAAATTCGTTCGCGCTCACGCAAACTGGCTCAAGAAACAGGCAATCTTGGTTTGATTTTGATCGACTACCTACAGCTTATTACAGGAACTGGTCGTGAGAACCGCCAACAAGAAGTTTCTGAAATTTCTCGTCAGTTGAAAATTCTTGCTAAGGAATTGAAAGTTCCAGTCATTGCTCTCAGTCAGTTATCTCGTGGAGTGGAACAGCGGCAGGATAAGAGACCAGTCTTGTCTGATATTCGTGAATCGGGTTCTATCGAGCAGGATGCGGATATCGTAGCCTTTCTATACCGTGACGACTACTACGATCGTGCGGGTGAAGAAGAGGAAGGAATTCCAAATAACAAGGTAGAGGTTATCATCGAGAAAAACCGTAGTGGAGCTCGTGGAACGGTGGAATTGATTTTCCAAAAAGAATACAATAAATTTTCAAGTATCTCAAAGAGGGAGGCATAAGATGTCAGATGCATTTACAGATGTAGCCAAGATGAAAAAAATCAAAGAAGAAATCAAGGCACATGAGGGACAAGTCGTTGAAATGACTTTGGAGAATGGCCGTAAGCGCCAAAAAAATAGATTGGGTAAGCTAATTGAGGTTTATCCATCCCTATTTATCGTTGAATTTGGGGATGTTGAGGGAGATAAACAAGCTAATGTTTACGTTGAATCTTTCACCTACTCAGATATCTTGACAGAAAAGAATTTGATTCGCTATCTAGACCAAGAATCCTAAAATCAAGTGAGCTTTGCTCACTTTTTTCTTTTTCTCCCGAATAGTATAAAGGAGGGTAACCTCGGAAATTTATATTATTAAGGAGAATGAATGACGTTTTTTAAATCAGGAGTTAAGAAGAGTAGATATACTCAGTTGGGTGTAGGGTTGGCTACATTGTTGGTTACGAGTGCTTTTTTGTTTGGTGGGGAATCGGTTCAGGCTGACAGTGTAGCGCGTGGAGATGACTACCCGCTTCACTATAAAAATGGTAGTGTAGAAATCGACCAGTGGCGGATGTATTCTCGCCAGTGTACGTCTTTTGCGGCCTTTCGTTTGAGTAGTGTAAATGGCTTTGAGATTCCTCCTGCTTACGGAAATGCAAATGAGTGGGGACATCGTGCAAGGCGAGAAGGCTACCGTGTGGATACTAAGCCAGAAGTTGGAGCTATTGCATGGTCGACAGAAGGTTATTATGGGCATGTGGCCTGGGTATCAAATGTATCAGGAGATACGATTGAGATTGAAGAGTATAACTATGGTGTTAGGGAGAGATACAATCGTCGCAGCGTAAAAGCTAGTTCTATGACAGGCTTTATCCATTTTAAGGACTTGGTAGGGAATGGTGGTAGAACTGGAAATCCTATCAGGTCAGGGCTGGCGTCTAGCGGGACTCATACGTTTACTCAAAAGTCCGCCATTAGAAATCAGCCGTCAAGTACAGCACAAGTTATTGACTACTACTATCCTGGTGAAAATGTTAGCTACGATCAAATCGTAGAAAAGGACGGTTATAAGTGGCTCAGCTACCTGTCCTATAGTGGAACGAGGAGATACGTCCAGTATACGGAAACAGAATCGGTGGAGAATGGTTGGAAGAAGCAAAACGGTATTTGGAATTACCGTGAGAACGGGAAACTCGCAACTGGTTGGAAGAAAATAAATGGCAGTTGGTATCACTTCAAAGAAAATGGAACCATGTCAACAGGTTGGGTGAAGGATGGCTCGCATTGGTACTATCTAAAGGCATCAGGGGAGATGCAGACGGGTTGGCTCAAGGAAAATGGAACATGGTATTATTTGGAAAGTTCAGGGGCTATGAAGTCTAGTCAGTGGTTCCAGGTAGGCGGAAAATCTTACTACGTCAATGCTTCAGGGGCTTTAGCAGTGAATACTACTGTGGATGGCTATCGCGTGGATAGTAATGGAGCTAGAATCTAGGGTACAGAAAGTAGACAAAAAGAGAGAGTTTCTCCACCATTTTCCTATTCTTCTCAATGGTATTTTTCCCTGCTTTCCTTTATAATGGGTGTATGGACAAGAAAAAATTATTATTAATTGATGGA
>CAUVUZ010000046.1:0-12526 GCA_963555095.1 uncultured Streptococcus sp.
ATTTGTCTGTCTTGTTTTTGTATGGATTTTCCTATCGAAAATCACTAAAAATATGATATAATGAAGTGTTAGAAAAACAGGTTTCATTTGCCTGGAAAGGAAAAATTATGTCTGAAAAGAATTTTTATATTACAACACCGATTTACTATCCATCTGGTAAACTTCATATCGGTTCTGCCTATACTACCATCGCTTGTGATGTCCTAGCTCGTTACAAACGCCTCATGGGCTACGATGTCTTTTATTTGACAGGTCTGGATGAGCATGGTCAAAAGATTCAACAGAAAGCGGAAGAAGCTGGAATTACACCTCAAGCTTATGTTGATGGGATGGCGGTTGGCGTCAAAGAACTCTGGAAATTACTCGATATCTCATACGATAAATTCATCCGTACAACTGATGATTACCATGAAAAAGTAGTAGCACAAGTATTTGAACACTTGCTTGCTCAAGATGACATCTACTTGGGTGAATACTCTGGCTGGTATTCAGTCTCAGATGAGGAATTCTTTACAGAAAGCCAGCTTGCAGAGGTTTTTCGTGATGAAGCGGGAAATGTGACGGGAGGTATCGCTCCATCAGGCCACGAGGTCGAATGGGTTTCTGAAGAATCTTACTTCCTTCGTCTCAGCAAGTACCAAGATCGCTTGGTTGAATTTTTCAAATCGCACCCTGACTTCATCACTCCAGATGGTCGTCTTAATGAAATGTTACGTAATTTCATTGAGCCAGGTTTGGAAGATTTGGCAGTGTCTCGTACAACCTTTACATGGGGAGTACCAGTCCCATCAAATCCAAAACACGTTGTCTATGTTTGGATTGACGCTCTCCTTAACTATGCGACAGCTCTTGGTTATGGTCAAGATGAGCACGGTAACTTTGATAAGTTTTGGAATGGAACAGTATTCCACATGGTTGGAAAAGATATTCTTCGTTTCCACTCCATCTACTGGCCAATCCTTCTTATGATGTTGGATGTTAAATTGCCAGACCGCTTGATTGCTCACGGTTGGTTTGTCATGAAAGACGGCAAGATGTCTAAGTCTAAAGGGAATGTGGTCTATCCTGAAATGTTAGTAGAACGTTATGGTCTAGATCCACTTCGTTACTACCTCATGCGTAGCCTTCCGGTTGGTTCAGATGGAACCTTCACCCCAGAAGACTATGTAGGCCGTATCAACTATGAATTGGCCAATGACCTAGGAAATCTCCTCAACCGTACGGTTTCCATGATTAATAAGTACTTTGATGGACAAATTCCAGCCTATGTAGAGGGTGTGACAGAGTTTGACAATGCTCTTGCTGACGTTGCAGAACAATCAATCGCTGACTACCATACACACATGGAAGCAGTTGACTACCCACGTGCTTTAGAAGCAGTTTGGACCCTTATCTCTCGTACTAACAAATACATCGATGAGACAGCTCCATGGGTCTTGGCTAAGGATGATGCACTTCGTGACCAATTGGCAAGTGTTATGAGCCACTTGGCAGCTAGCCTTCGTGTTGTAGCTCACTTGATTGAACCATTTATGATGGAAACTAGTCGTGCGGTCTTGACTCAACTTGGCTTGGAAGAAGTAGCGAGCCTTGAGAACTTGAATTTGGCAGATTTCCCTGCAGGTGTGACTGTTGTTGCCAAAGGAACACCAATCTTCCCACGTCTCGACATGGAAGAAGAGATTGCCTATATCAAAGAACAAATGGAAGGTAACAAACCAGCAGTCGAAAAAGAATGGAATCCAGATGAAGTTGAACTCCAGCTCAACAAGGATGAAATCAAGTTTGAAGACTTTGATAAGGTCGAAATCCGTGTTGCAGAGGTCAAAGAAGTGTCTAAAGTGGAAGGCTCAGATAAGTTGCTTCAATTCCGCCTCGATGCTGGTGATGGTCAAGACCGTCAAATCCTCTCAGGGATTGCCAAATACTATCCAAATGAACAAGAATTGGTCGGCAAGAAAGTTCAAATCATTGCCAACCTCAAACCACGCAAGATGATGAAAAAATATGTCAGTCAAGGGATGATCCTCTCAGCTGAACATGATGGCAAATTAATCCTTCTCACAGTTGATCCAGCTGTACCAAATGGAAGTGTGATTGGGTAAAAGCAAAAAACCAACGTTAGGCACGTTGGTTTTTCTTGTTATGTGTGAGATTTTCTAAGAAACGGTCCATTTCCTTTTGTGACCTGAGGACAATTACTTTCTCTGGATAGCTTTCTTGAATCTGCTGATAACGTTCCTTAGCGGATTTGCTCCGTCCATCCCAGAGAATCCATCTGATAAAGTCCCAGTCAAAGCGTTCAGGACAGCCTGCAGCCATACTTTCTCTGACCTTGCCGCGATATGTGAGATAACGTTTGAAGGCTCGAAAGAGACAAGACAATGGGGAAAAGTTGAGAAAGATGATTTGGTCAGCTTCCCGCATTCTTTCTTCATAGCAACACCAAGAGTAGTTGCCATCAATGACCCAAGTTTCATGCTTTGTGAGAAAGTTTTTCATCTCGGTCAACATCCATTCGCGGTTACTATCTTGCCAACCAGGTTGAAATTGGAGAGTATCCATATGCAGTTTGGGGATGGAGCAGTAGTTTGATAACTTCTCAGCTAGAGTTGACTTGCCAGCTCCAGAATATCCGATGATTGCGATTTTCATTTTCTACCTTTTCTTATTAGAGGACAAAAAAACAGCCTCTATGGACTGTTTCTTATTTAGCAAGTTTAGCTGAAAGACGAGCTTTATCGCGGCTTGCTTTGTTTTTGTGAATCAAACCTTTAGTTTCTGCTTTATCGATAGCTGAGCTAGCAGCACGGAAAAGTTCTTCAGATGGGTTTGCTTCAAATGCTTTGATTGCAGTACGCATAGCTGATTTTTGAGCTGAGTTTTTTTCGTTTTGTTTAACGTTCAATTCAGCGCGTTTGATAGCTGATTTAATGTTTGCCAATGTTCTTACCTCCATATTTACTAACTATACCATTATATCTGAAAACTCAGGTTTTGACAAGGGGAAATTATTTTTTTAGGTAAATTTCATCGATTTCATGGTTTTTAGCCTTGTGGAGAATGATCTCGGCACGATTCCTTGTCGGTTCGATATAGTTTTGTAGATTTATTAGATTAATGCTGGTCCAGATCTGATGAGCGAAGGCTTCGACCTCTCCAATTGGCATTTGCGTAAAGCGGTGGTAGTAGCTGTTGGGATCATTTTGGGCAAAGCTGAGCAGTTTTAAGAAACGATCCAGATACCAGCTTTCAATGTCCTCGACAGCAGCATCCACATAGATGGAGAAATCAAAGAAATCAGTAATGTAAAGGCGCTCATTTTGAGGGTTTTGAAAGACATTGATGCCTTCGACAATGACAAAATCAGCAGCTTTGACACGTTGTTTCTCTCCAGGAACGATGTCATACACTTCATGAGAATAGACAGGAATATCGACATCTTGCCCATTCTTTAGGCGGTCAAGAAAATTCAGCAAGGCTTCCATATCATAACTTTCAGGAAAACCTTTGCGATTTAAGATATCTTGGTCAATCAAGGTTTGATTGGGATAGAGAAAACCGTCAGTCGTCACCAATTCTACAGTAGCATCTGGAAGAGTGCGTGATAGAAGAATCTGAAGTAAGCGACTAGTGGTCGATTTCCCCACAGCAACACTACCAGAAACCCCAATGATAAATGGTTGGGATTTGCTTTCACGTTGAAGAAAAATTCCTTTTGAAAATGCCAAATCATCCTTAGTGCGCTTGTAAATGTGGATAAGATGGACTAGGGGAAGATAGACATCTGTTACGTCCTGTAGACTAATCTGGTCATTGAAACTCTTGATGGATTCTAACTCTTCCTCTGTCAAGGGAGGGGTTGTTTTGCGATGCAATGATTGCCAAGTCTGGCGACTGATTTTTTCAAAATGTAAAAATTCGTTGGTCATTTGTTTTCCCCTAGATATTTTGTTTATCATACCATAAAAAGCTAAAAAGATAAAGCGGTTTCTTGATGGTAGTAAGTCAATATCGTATAATAGAGGTAGATGGAGGTTGAATAATTTAATGATGAGATAGGGAATGGTTTCTGAAGACTTATCAGTTATTAAAAGTGGGCTTTTTGGTTCACAACTTATTGGAGGTGTGTCATGAAAATCTTAAAACGTTATATATTGGAACTCTGTTTTATTTTAAGTTTTGCCTTACCTTTTATAAGGGGAGCGAATGCGGATAATGGTAGACGCTTTGTGGAAATCTATTACGGTTTTACTTTTTTGATGGAACATGCCATTGTAACAGTTGCCTTTATCTGTTCGCTCTTGATTGCTTGGCTAGTAAAAAAGCAGTGGACGAAATGGCTTGCTGCTGGTAG
Source organism: uncultured Streptococcus sp. (assembly GCA_963555095.1). Lineage (GTDB taxonomy): Bacteria > Bacillota > Bacilli > Lactobacillales > Streptococcaceae > Streptococcus. Next base: position 4,358 of record CAUVUZ010000046.1, read on the forward strand.
TTATCTATTTTTGATTTTGTGGATTGCTACAGAAGGATATCTATTCCGTATGTCACTAGAAGATTTGATACGACTTTGGACAAGTTTGGAAATCTTGACACAAACTTATCAGTTGGGTTTTTATCTAAACATCATATTGGGAATCTTGTTGATAATAAAGTATTTTAAGGTTAAGAAATAGTAATAAAAATGCGCCCGATTGCAGACGAACTGTTTTTTCCTGACTATGATAATTTGTAGTTCCCGATAGATTGTAATGTATTTCTAATAATTGAAAGAGATTGAAGAAAAGGTTTTTTGACTAGGATTCTTCAGTCTTTTTCATTTGATCATCACTTTGTAAACGATTTACAATTCAAGCCAAATTATGGTAAAATAGTTTTATGAGTAAAATGTATTATGCAGAAAATCCTGATGCTGCTCACGACATTCATGAGTTGAGAGTGGAGTTGTTGGGAGAAAAAATGACCTTTTTGACAGATGCGGGTGTTTTTAGCAAGAAAATGGTTGACTTTGGGAGTCAGCTTTTATTGAAGTGTCTAGAGGTTAACAAAGGAGAAACGGTCCTTGATGTAGGCTGTGGATACGGGCCATTGGGTTTGTCATTGGCCAAGGCTTATGGTGTTCAGGCGACCATGGTCGATATCAATAATCGTGCCTTGGACCTAGCGCGACAAAATGCTGAACGTAATAAAGTAGAAGCAACGATTTTCCAATCCAATATCTATGAACAAGTTGAAGGGAAGTTTGACCATGTTATTTCCAATCCGCCGATCCGAGCGGGCAAACAGGTTGTTCATGAGATTATCGAAAAGAGCAGAGATTTCTTGAAAGACGGAGGAGATTTAACCATTGTCATTCAGAAAAAACAAGGAGCTCCAAGTGCTAAAAGTAAGATGGAAGACGTTTTTGGTAATTGTGAAATCGTAAAGAAAGATAAGGGATACTATATCCTTAGAAGTGTGAAAGAATGAGAGCAGTTGATTTAATCCAAAAGAAACGAGATGGTCAAGAACTGACTGCAGCTGAAATTAAATGGCTGGTAGAAAGCTATGTGGCTGGAACTGTTCCAGACTATCAGATGTCTGCTTTTTCTATGGCTGTTTATTTTAAAGGAATGACCACACGTGAGATTTCTGATCTGACGATGAATATGGTTAAAACAGGTCAGGAGTTTGATTTGTCAGCTATTGAGGGGGTTAAAGTTGATAAACATTCGACTGGTGGTGTAGGTGATAAGGTGACCTTAATCTTGGCTCCACTTGTTGCGAGTTTCGGCGTGCCCGTTGCTAAGATGAGTGGTCGAGGTCTCGGCCATACTGGTGGGACAATTGATAAATTGGAGTCCATTAAGGGCTATCAAGTCGAGCGAAGTCAAGAGGATTTCATTCATCAGGTACAGGATATTGGTGTATCTGTCATTGGGCAGTCCGATCAGCTGGTTAAAGCAGATAAACTTCTCTATGCCCTCCGAGATGTGACAGCAACTGTAGACACGATTCCTTTGATTGCTAGTTCTGTTATGAGCAAAAAAATTGCTGCAGGAGCGGATGCCATTTTGCTAGACGTAACGGTCGGTGAGGGTGCCTTCATGAAGACGGTTGATGAGGCGCGCAAATTAGCTCAAACCATGGTGGATCTTGGTAAGGCAGTTGGTCGAAAGACGGTAGCAGTCATTACCGATATGAGCCAACCCTTGGGAAGAGCCATTGGCAATCGTCTCGAAATCCTTGAGGCAATCGAGATTCTCCAAGGAAAAGGCCGAGAAGATATTAGTCACTTTATCTGCGAGCTAGCTCAGATTATGCTTGGCTTGGCTGATGTTGAGAAAACGATCAAGGAAATCCGTCAACACCTGGAAAATGGCCAAGCACTGGCTAAGTTTGAAGAAATGGTAGCAGCACAAGGCGGTGATTTAGAAGATCTCTATCGCCCCGTCAAAGTTGCCCATGTGGTGGAAATCCCTGCTCAAGAAACGGGTGTTATTTCAGCTCTTCCTGCAATGGAATTTGGGCTCTATGCCATGAGACTAGGAGCCGGTCGTGCAGTCAAGACTGATGACTTGGACTATGAAACAGGGATTGTTTTTGAAAAGAAAGTTGGAGACTCCGTTCAAAAGGGTGAAATTGTTGCAAAAGTTTATACAAATGGAAAAATTTCTTCTGAACTAGTTACAGAATTTCAAAAATATGTTAAAATAAATGATGGAGTGCAAAGTTTACGAGAAATTATAGAAATTATCTCATAAAACCAGGGAGAATCCGAATATGAAGTTAAATAAATATATTGATCATACGCTTTTAAAGCAAGATGCAAGTCAAGAACAAATTGATCGTTTGCTATCTGAAGCGCGTGAGTATGACTTTGCCAGCGTTTGTGTCAATCCCACATGGGTTAAACATGCGAAAACAGGGCTTGAAGGCTCAGATGTAAAAGTTTGTACAGTAGTAGGTTTTCCTTTGGGAGCAACAACTTCAGCTGTGAAAGCTTTTGAAACAAAAGAAGCTGTCCAAAATGGTGCAGATGAGATTGATATGGTTATCAATGTCGGTGCCCTCAAATCAGGCAATCTGGATTTGGTTGAATCGGACATCCGTGCTGTCGTAGAAGCAAGTGGTGACAAGTTGGTTAAGGTCATTATTGAAGCTTGCTTGTTAACAGACGATGAAAAGGTTGTGGTCTGCCAATTATCCCAGAAAGCAGGCGCTGACTTTGTCAAAACATCAACTGGATTTTCAACTGGTGGTGCCACTATTGAGGATGTTCAGTTGATGCGTGAAACAGTCGGGCCAGATATGGGAGTTAAGGCAGCTGGTGGAGCTCGTTCATATGCAGATGCTGTCGCTTTTGTGGAAGCAGGCGCTACCCGTATCGGAACATCTGCTGGTGTAACAATCTTAAAAGGAGAATTGGCAGATGGCGACTACTGAGTTGATTGAACTAGCAATTGAAACTAGCAAGAAAGCTTATGTGCCTTATTCTCACTTTCCTATCGGAGCTGTTTTAGTTGCCAAGGATGGTAGCATTTATACGGGTGTCAATATCGAGAATGCTAGTTATCCCTTGACTAATTGTGGAGAACGTACTGCTATTTTTAAAGCAGTTTCGGAGGGGCAACGGGAGTTTTCAGAATTGATTGTCTACGGACAAACTGAAAAACCCATCTCGCCATGTGGTGCTTGTCGCCAGGTCATGGTTGAATTTTTTGAACAAGATCTAAAAGTGACTTTAGTCGCTAAAGATAAATCGACGGTCGAGATGACGGTCGGGGAGTTACTTCCATACTCATTTACAGACTTAAACTAGTCTGAGTCACTCTCTGAGTGACGCGGTCCTTGTGGCCAACCAATCCATACTTGCAACATCGTTGCACATCTTATTTAGGAGGTTCAGTAATGAACAAGAAACAATGGCTAGGCCTTGGTCTAGTTGCAGTAGCAGCAGTTGGACTTGCTGCATGTGGTAACCGCTCTTCTCGTAACGCAGCTTCATCTTCATCAGAAATGAAGACCAAAGCAGCAATCGTAACAGATACTGGTGGTGTTGATGATAAATCATTTAACCAATCAGCTTGGGAAGGTTTGCAAGACTGGGGTAAAGAACACAATCTTTCTAAAGATAAAGGTTACACTTACTTCCAATCAACAAGCGAAGCAGACTATGCTAACAACTTGCAACAAGCGGCTGGAAGTTACAACCTGATCTTCGGTGTTGGTTTTGCCCTTCACAATGCAGTTGAGGAAGCAGCGAAAGACCACTCTGACCTAAACTATGTCTTGATTGATGATGTGATTGAAGGTCAAAAGAATGTTGCGAGCGTAAGATTTGCGGATAACGAAGCAGCTTACCTTGCTGGTGTTGCAGCAGCTAAAACAACTAAAACAAAACAAGTTGGTTTTGTAGGTGGTATCGAATCTGAAGTTATTTCACGTTTTGCAGCTGGATTCAAAGCTGGTGTTGAATCAGTAGACCCATCTATCAAAGTCCAAGTTGACTACGCTGGTTCATTTGGTGATGCTGCCAAAGGTAAAACAATCGCAGCAGCTCAATACGCTGCCGGTGCAGACGTTGTCTACCAAGCAGCTGGAGGTACAGGTGCTGGTGTCTTTGCTGAAGCAAAATCATTGAACGAAAACAAAAATGAAAACGAAAAAGTTTGGGTTATCGGTGTAGACCGTGACCAAGCAGCAGAAGGTAAATACACTTCTAAAGATGGTAAAGAATCTAACTTCGTTCTTGTATCTACATTGAAACAAGTTGGTACAACTGTAAAAGATATTGCCAACAAAACAGAAAAAGGTGAATTCCCTGGTGGACAAGTGATTGTTTACTCATTGAAAGATAAAGGGGTTGAGCTAGCAGTAACAAACCTTTCAGAAGAAGGTAAAAAAGCTGTTGAAGATGCAAAAGCTAAAATCCTTGACGGAAGCGTAAAAGTTCCTGAAAAATAATGGATAAAAGTCATTTCTTAGGAAGCGGCCATTGGTCGCTTCTTTAAGGATTGAGGCAATTTTTGTCTCAATAGAGCTTGTTAATGTGATTAGCAGGTTTTATTGAAATAAAATAAACCTCTGAAAGGAAGAGCATATGGCACACGAAAATGTCATTGAGATGCGGGATATTACCAAGGTGTTTGGTGAATTTGTAGCAAACGACAAAATCAACTTGCAACTGCGAAAAGGTGAAATTCATGCACTTTTAGGAGAAAATGGAGCGGGTAAATCCACTCTGATGAATATGCTGGCAGGCCTTCTTGAGCCAACTAGTGGTGAAATTGTGGTGAATGGTCAGGTTGTAAAACTAGACTCACCATCTAAAGCCGCTGGTCTTGGAATTGGGATGGTTCACCAACATTTTATGTTGGTTGAAGCTTTTACAGTAGCTGAGAATATCATTTTAGGGAGTGAAATCACTAAAAATGGTGTTCTAGATATAGCTGGTGCTACTAAAGAAATCAAGGCTCTTTCTGAACGTTATGGTTTGGCAGTGGATCCTGCTGCTAAGGTGGCGGATATTTCCGTTGGAGCCCAACAACGTGTAGAAATCTTGAAAACACTCTATCGTGGTGCTGATATCCTTATCTTTGACGAACCTACAGCCGTATTGACTCCTTCAGAGATTGATGAGTTGATGGCAATCATGAAAAACCTTGTCAAAGAAGGGAAGTCTATCATTTTGATTACCCATAAACTGGATGAGATTCGTGCGGTATCCAATCGAGTCACGGTTATCCGTCGTGGGAAATCAATCCAGACAGTTGAAATCGCAGGGGCAACAAATGCGGACTTGGCAGAAATGATGGTTGGACGCTCAGTCTCCTTTAAAACGGAAAAACAAGCACCACAACCCAAAGAAGTGGTCTTGTCTATCAAAGACTTGGTTGTCAATGAAAACCGCGGTGTACCAGCTGTGAAGAATCTTTCTTTGGATGTTCGTGCTGGTGAAATTGTCGGTATTGCAGGTATTGATGGCAATGGTCAGTCTGAACTCATTCAAGCCATTACTGGTCTTCGTAAGGTTGAGTCAGGTAGCGTTGAATTAAAAGGCAAATCAATCGTAGGGATGCATCCTCGACAAATTACAGAACTCAGTGTGGGGCATGTTCCTGAAGACCGTCACCGTGATGGCTTGATTTTGGAGATGATGATTTCAGAAAATATCGCTCTTCAAACCTACTACAAAGAACCACTCAGCAAGAATGGTATCTTGAACTATGCCAATATCACTTCGCATGCTAAGAAATTGATGGAAGAATTTGATGTCCGTGCTGCCAGTGAATTTGTTCCTGCAGCAGCTCTTTCAGGAGGAAATCAACAAAAAGCGATTATCGCTCGTGAGATTGATCGTGATCCTGATCTCCTTATCGTCAGCCAGCCAACTCGTGGTTTGGATGTCGGTGCCATTGAATATATCCACAAACGTTTGATTGAAGAGCGTGATAACGGGAAGGCTGTCCTTGTTGTCAGCTTTGAATTGGATGAGATTTTAAATGTCTCAGACCGAATTGCTGTTATTCACGATGGAAAGATTCAAGGTATTGTATCGCCAGAAACAACTAACAAACAAGAACTTGGTGTCTTGATGGCAGGTGGAAACTTGGGAAAGGAGAAGAGTGATGTCTAAAAAATTACAACAAATTTCGGTTCCCTTGATTTCCGTATTCTTAGGAATCTTGCTCGGAGCCATCGTCATGTGGATTTTCGGCTACGATGCTATCTGGGGTTATGAGGAGTTGTTCTATACAGCTTTTGGTAGTCTTCGTGGAATTGGAGAGATTTTCCGTGCCATGGGTCCTCTAGTCTTGATTGGTCTTGGTTTTGCCGTTGCTAGTCGGGCAGGTTTCTTTAACGTTGGTTTGCCAGGTCAGGCGCTAGCGGGATGGATTCTCAGCGGTTGGTTTGCCTTGTCGCATCCAGATATGCCACGTCCAATGTTGATTTTAGCGACTGTAGTGATTGCTCTGATCGCAGGTGGAATTGTTGGTGCGATTCCAGGTATTCTCAGAGCTTATCTCGGTACGTCAGAGGTTATCGTAACCATTATGATGAACTACATTGTATTGTATGTAGGGAACGCCTTTATTCATTCTTTCCCGAAAGACTTTATGCAAAGTACAGACTCAACGATTCGTGTGAGTGCCAATGCTAGTTACCAGACACCATGGTTATCTGAGTTGACTGGAAATTCCCGTATGAATATCGGTATCTTCTTTGCTATCATTGCTGTTGGGGTGATTTGGTTCTTGCTTAAGAAAACGACTCTCGGTTTTGAAATCCGTGCAGTTGGTCTTAATCCCCATGCTTCAGAGTACGCTGGTATTTCAGCAAAACGTACAATTATTCTATCAATGATTATCTCTGGTGCTTTGGCTGGTCTTGGTGGAGCGGTCGAAGGTCTTGGAACTTTCCAAAACGTTTACGTTCAAGGTTCATCATTAGCTATCGGATTTAACGGGATGGCAGTTAGTTTGCTTGCTGGAAATTCACCAATTGGAATTCTCTTTGCAGCCTTCTTATTTGGAGTTTTGCAAGTAGGAGCACCGGGTATGAACGCAGCGCAAGTTCCGTCTGAGCTTGTCAGCATTGTAACAGCGTCTATTATCTTCTTTGTCAGCGTTCACTACATTATCGAACGCTTTGTCAAACCTAAAAAACAAGTTAAAGGAGGTAAGTAAGGATGTCTATTACAACATTACTCACCCTCTTGGTCTCTTCTATGCTGATTTACTCAGCACCACTTATTTTTACGAGTATCGGGGGAGTTTTCTCTGAACGTGGTGGTGTCGTTAACGTCGGTCTTGAAGGAATTATGGTTATGGGAGCCTTTTCTGGGGTTGTCTTTAACCTTGAGTTTGCAGAACAACTTGGAGCAGCGACCCCTTGGATTTCCTTGTTAGTTGCTGGTATCGTGGGAGCTATTTTCTCCCTCATCCATGCAGTCGCTACAGTTCATTTCCGTGCGGACCATGTTGTCAGTGGTACAGTATTGAACTTGATGGCTCCTGCCCTAGCAGTTTTCTTAGTTAAAGTTCTTTATAACAAAGGACAAACGGATAACTTAAGCCAGACTTTTGGACGTTTTGATTTCCCAGTTTTGGCTGATATCCCTGTGATTGGAGATATCTTCTTCAAGTCAACAAGTTTGCTAGGTTATATCGCGATTGCCTTCTCTTTCCTTGCATGGTTTATTCTCTTTAAGACACGTTTTGGTCTTCGCCTTCGCTCTGTCGGTGAACATCCTCAGGCAGCGGATACCTTGGGGATCAATGTCTACAAAATGAGGTATCTTGGGGTTATCATTTCAGGTTTCCTTGGGGGAATTGGGGGAGCGATTTATGCTCAATCCATTTCAGTTAACTTCTCAGTGACAACTATTGTCGGTCCTGGATTTATCGCTCTTGCGGCAATGATCTTTGGTAAATGGAATCCAATCGGTGCTATGCTTTCTAGTCTCTTCTTTGGACTTTCACAAAGTTTGGCAGTTATCGGTTCTCAATTGCCTTTCCTACAAGGAGTGCCAGCGGTTTACCTTCAAATCGCCCCTTATGTCTTGACCATCCTTGTCTTGGCAGCCTTCTTTGGAAAAGCAGTTGCACCTAAAGCAGACGGTATCAACTACATCAAGTCAAAATAAGCATACAAAAAAACGTCAGTTTCAAACTGGCGTTTT